>NZ_RZQP01000143.1:0-15900 GCF_003998165.1 Mesorhizobium sp. M7A.F.Ca.US.007.01.2.1
GGCGCCCTACCGAATGATGGAATCCGCCGTGAACCGGATCGGCAAGGATCTGAAGAGCCCGCCGATCGCCGAGGGCGGCAGCCGCGAGGTGCGTGCCGCCGCCAAGGCGATCAACGCCATGCAGGCGAGGTTGCGCGAATATGTCGAGGACCGCGAACATCTGGCGGCGGCACTGGCGCATGATCTGCGCACGCCGATGACCAGAATGCGCCTGCGCCTGGAGCTGTTGCGCAAATCGGCGGTCCGCGAGGCGCTGGCGCACGACCTCGCCGATGTCGAGAGCATCGCCAGCTCGGTGATCGACTTCGCCACCTTCGAAGTGACCGAGGAAAAGAACGAACGCATCGACTTCTGGTCGCTCGTGGAATCGATCGCCGACGGCTATGACGACGTCTCGTTCGACGACGAGACCCGTTCGCGCGGGCTGATCTGCATGGCGCGGCCGGTCGCGCTCAAGCGCTGCGTCACCAATCTGGTGCAGAACGCGGTCACCTACGGCAAGAAGGCGCATCTTTCGCTGCGCCGGTCGGAGGACATGATCCTGCTCACCATCCGCGATGAAGGGCCTGGCATACCGCAGGCGCAGATCGACGCTGTGTTCGGCTCGTTCGTGCGCCTCGAACAATCGCGCAACCGCCAGACCGGCGGTCTTGGTCTCGGCCTGACCATTGCCCGCAACATCGCGCGCGCCGCAGGTGGCGAGATCCGCCTGTCCAACAACCCGGGCGGCGGCCTGCTGACCCAACTGCGCCTGCCGCTGGCGGCATAAAAACAAGGCGCGCCCGGTCGCCGCGCCTCACCGCCGTTGGATTCCGGAGAAACTACCGCCGCAACACCGCGCTCAGCACGTCGCGAATGCCGATGGCGCCGACGAAGCGCGACTGGTCGTCAAACAGCGCTACCGGAGCGGTCTGCGAACGGTGCATGGCCAGCATGACGGTTTTCAGCGAGGTGCCCGGGTTGGCCCAGAACACTTGCGCGGCTTCCTCGGATTGGCCTTCGACGTCGGCGCACGACACCCAGACCGCCGGCTTGCCGTCGCGTTCGGCCGCCGCCACCAGCCCGTGGTCGTCGATCTTGAAGCGCGTCGTCTTGCGGCGGTCGAGCCAGACCCAGCCGTCCTTGCCGTGCTCCAGATCGCGACGGTCGCGCATCACGTTCCAGGCGGTCAGCACCGACAGCGGGTTCACATTGGCGATGAAGTCTCGGACATAGTCGTTGGCGGGCCGCAGTACGATGTCTTCGGGCGCGCCGGTTTGCACGATGCGCCCACCCTCCATGATGGTGATGTGGGAGCCGATCTTCAGCGCCTCCTCGAGGTCGTGGCTGACGAAGATGATGGTCTTCTTCAATTCAGCCTGCAGCTGCAGCAATTCGTCCTGCAGCTTGGTGCGGATGAGCGGGTCGAGCGCCGAGAACGGCTCATCCATCAACAGGATCGGCGCCTCGGTGGCGAAGGCCCGCGCCAGGCCGACGCGCTGCTGCATGCCGCCCGAAAGCTCATGCGCATATTTCTTCGACCACTGGTCGAGATTGACCAGCTTGAGCTGGCGTTGGACGCGCTCCTTGCGTTCGGCTTCCGGGACGCCGGCCAGTTCGAGGCCGAGACCGACATTCTCCTCCACCGTGCGCCAGGGCAAAAGGCCGAACTGCTGGAACACCATCGCCACCTGTTTCTGGCGCAGGCGCCGCAAGGTCGCCTCGTCGCAGGTGACGACATCGACGGTCTTGTCGCCATCCTTGACCAGCACCTGGCCGCGCGACACCACGTTGAGCCGGTTGACCGCCCGCAGCAATGTCGACTTGCCCGAACCGGAGAGGCCCATCAGAACGGAGATC
The DNA here is from genome assembly GCF_003998165.1 of Mesorhizobium sp. M7A.F.Ca.US.007.01.2.1. NCBI lineage: Bacteria > Pseudomonadati > Pseudomonadota > Alphaproteobacteria > Hyphomicrobiales > Phyllobacteriaceae > Mesorhizobium > Mesorhizobium sp. M7A.F.Ca.US.007.01.2.1. Next base: position 1,840 of record NZ_RZQP01000143.1, read on the forward strand.
TCGCCCTCGTTCACGGTCAGGCTGGCTCCGGCGCAGCCCAGTACATTGCCGGTCTTTTCGAGGATCTCGGCGCGGCTGGCGCCGGCGTCGATCATCTTCAGCGATCCGGCCTGGTCGGCGCCGAAGACGATATCGACGTTCCTGAAATCGACGGCGACGGTCATTTCTTGCCTCCAACGGCGATGCGGGTCATCCGGTCGAGCACGATGGCCAAAACGACGATGGCAAGCCCCGCCTCAAGCCCGAGGTCGATGCGGCGCGAGCCGAGCGCCCGGTTGATCTCGGTGCCGAGCCCGCCGGCGCCGATCAGTGCGGCAAACACCACCATCGACAGCGACAGCATGATCGATTGCGTCAGGCCGGCCATGATGGTGGGCAGCGCCGACGGCAGTTCCACCTTCCACAGCAGCTGGCTCTTGGTGGCGCCGAAAGCCTCGCCGGCCTCGACGATCGACTTCGGCACCGAGACGACGCCCAGATGCGTGAGCCGGACCGCGGTCGGGATGACGAAGATGATGGTGACGATGAGGCCGGGCGCGTTGCCGAGGCCGAACAGCGTCAGCACCGGGATCAGGTAGACGAAGGTCGGCAGCGTCTGCATCAGGTCGAGCACCGGCAGCATGACGCGGTAGACCTTCGGCTTGTGCGCTGCCCAGATGCCGAGCGGCACGCCGATGGCCATGGCCATGGCAGCGGCCGCGACGACCAGCACCAGCGTCTGCACCGTCTGCTTCCAAAGGTTCTGGTTGATGATGAAGATCAGGCCGAGAAAGACGCCGATGGCAAGCGGCCGCGAGCGTTGCAGCAGCCAGGCGACAACGGCGATGACCAGCGCCAGCAGCACCGGCGGCACCATCAAGAGGATGCCGACCAGCCCGTCGAGCAGGAAATTGAGGCCATTCGAAAAGGCCCTGAACACAGTGTCGAAATTGTCGGTGAGGAAACCGAAGAAGGCCTTTCCCCAGGCGCCGATCGGAATCTTGTGATCGACCATGAATTTCGAAATCGGATCCATATCGCCCCTCTCGTGCAGGAGACCGCCCTGCCCCTCGGCCTCGGCCGTCGTCATCTTGTCACAGGATATGAAAAAGGGCAGCCTTTTCTAAGATGGCTGCCCTTCCTGGTTCGGCTTTGCCGAATTCAGTCGACTCAGCTTCCGAGCGCGGTCTTGATGGCGGCGGCAGCGTCACCGCCGTCGAAGGTAGTCACGCCGGCTATCCACGGGGCAACGGCATCCGGGTGCTTCTTCAGCCAGTCGGTTGCAACCGTATTGGCGTCGCCGCCCTTGAGGATCGCGTCCATCATCTCGCCTTCCATGTCCAGGTTGAACTTCAGGTTGGCGATGAACTTGCCGGCGTTCGGGCATTCGGTGGTGTAGCCCTTGCGCACATTGGTGTAGACGGTGGCGGCGCCGAAGCCGCTGTCGCCCATGCCGTCGAGATAGGTGATCTTCATGGCGCCCATCACCGGATGCGGCGTCCAGCCGAGGAAGGCGATCCATTCATTGTTCTTCATCGACTGCTCGGCCTGCGTCAGCATGCCGGCTTCCGAGGATTCGACCAGCTCGAAGCCTTCGAGATTGTCCTTCGGGTTCTTGATCATGTCGAGGATGATGCGGTTGCCGTCATTGCCGGCCTCGATGCCATAGATCTTGCCGTTGAACTTGTCCTTGAACTTGCCGATATCGGTCAGCGATTTGACGCCGGCGTCGGCGACATAGGTCGGCACGACGATGCCGTAGCCGGCGCCGGTCAGATTGGTGCTGATCGTCTCGACCGAACCGTCGGCTGTATAGTCCTTGATGTCGTTGGTCATCGACGGCATCCAGTTGCCGAGGAACACGTCGAGATCCTTGTTCTTCAGCGACGCCATGGTCACCGGCACCGACAGCTGGATCGTTTGCGGCTCATAGCCGAGCGCGGTCAGCAGCACGGAGGCGACGCCGGTCGTCGCCTGGATGTCGGTCCAGCCGACATCGGAAAGGCGCACCGCCTTGCAGCTTGCCGGATCACCGGCGTAGGCAGCGCTGGTTGACAAAAAAGCCGCCAGGCCGAGGCCGGCGACGAAAGAGTTCATACGCGACATAGACAGTCTCCCATTGTGATTCTTTGGCGAAGCGTAGCTACGGTTTCTGTGCCCGCCTTGTTTCGTCAGCCAAACACCATTCTGGTGTGGTTTCAAGCATTAAGACAATCACGATCAACGGCGCGGGCTGGCCAATCAGCGACACATCAGGCGCTTTTGTCTGGCCAGCCGGCTTTTTCAGGGGAATGCCGCTCTGGCCCCTCCCCGTGTCAGGCCAAGTCGGCTTAAAAGAGCGGCATGGCCAAGCTTTACTTCCACTACGCGACGATGAACGCCGGCAAGACGACGATGCTCTTGCAGGCCTCTTACAATTACCGCGAGCGCGGCATGGGCACGATGCTGTTCGTCGCCGGCCACTACCGCAAGGGCGATACAGGCCTGATCTCGTCGCGCATAGGCCTGGAGACGGAAGCCGAGATGTTTCGCGACGGCGACGATCTGTTCGCCCGCGTCGCCGCTCATCACGCGCATACGTCGGTGCATTGCGTCTTCGTCGACGAGGCGCAGTTCCTCGAGGAAGAGCAGGTCTGGCAGCTCGCCCGCATCGCCGACCGGCTGAACATCCCGGTCATGTGCTACGGCCTGCGCACCGATTTCCAGGGCAAGCTGTTTTCCGGCTCGCGCGCGCTGCTGGCCATCGCCGACGATTTGCGCGAAGTGCGCACCATCTGCCGATGCGGCCGCAAGGCGACGATGGTCGTGCGCCTCGGCCCCGATGGCAAGGTGGCGCGCCAGGGCGAGCAGGTGGCGATCGGCAAGGATGTCTATGTCTCGCTCTGCCGCCGCCATTGGGAGGAAGAGATGGGCCGCGCCGCGCCAGACGACTTCATCGGCTTTATCAAGGGCTGACGGCCCCGGCGGCCTTGACCCCGGCCCGATGCAGCGTTTCTTAAGGCCTCGGTACTATAACGCAGCCAGCCAGAGCTCTCCGGGGTCAGCCATGCTTCGAGCCGCTTCGTTCGCCAGTATCCTTCACCTTGCCAGCTCGCTCGTAGCCCATGCCGGCGGCGATCCTGCCCTGGGCAAGAAGGTCTTCAACCGATGCATGGCCTGCCATGACGCAGCCACCGACCGCGACAAGGTCGGTCCGCATCTGTCGGGCGTCGTTGGCCGCACCGCCGGCAGCGCCGAGAGCTTTCTTGGCCACTATTCCGAGGCGATGAAGAGTGCTGGCGCCGCCGGCCTGGTCTGGGATGAAGCCAATCTCGCCGAGTATCTCAAGGCCCCAAAGCTGAAGGTGCCGAGCAACAAGATGGCCTTCGGCGGCCTGACCAATGACGACGACATCGCCAATGTCATCGCCTATCTGAAGGCCGATCCCAAGCCCTGATCCGCTGTTCGTCAGCTCTGTAAAACCGGCTTTCCCCTCGCATATCGCGGCCGCGATTGCTTCAGTGATTTGCCGAATACAAAGGCATCCGTGCGCCATCGGCTTGCCGCATGAAAGTTCAATGACAGCTGAACTACGGCTGGCAGGCAAGCTAATCACGCCAGGCCCCCGCCTTCACTGGTTTTCAAGACCCTGATGGATTCTTTTGTTTTCACGCCGCCCTTGTCTTCACGTCTTTCAATCCCCCGATGCCCCACATATATTCGCCGCTGTTCGCGACCAGCGACGTCATGCCGAAGCGGGAGGCCCCAATGGCGACATTGCAGAATTTCGACGCCGAAATTGCCAAGACCAAGCAGGTCGTGCAGGACATGCGCTCCAAGATCGAGCAGTCCGGCACCGTGCTTGATACGCTCGCCACATCGGACAAGAAGATCGGCGACGCCAATTTCGACCTCGAGAACGCCCGCATCGAGGATGTGCTGAAGCAGCAAAAGGTGATGGAAGGCAACATTGCCGACCTGATCATCGGCCTGGAGGACGCCACCAACGTCTTCGGCTCCGAGTTCGAGAGCATGAAGAACTACACCGGCTGGGAAAAATTCATCGGTATCTTCTCCAGCCAGAGCAAGCAGCGCATGCGCACCGACCGCGTCCGCAACATGTCGCTGGCGGGCAATCTGCAGGAATTGCTGGTCAAATCCGACACCATCGTCGGCATATTGAAGGCGCAGAAAGAGGTCCTCGACCAGCGCTACAAGACCTCGGAAACCAGCCTGTCGCAGGTGATCGAGCGCCGCAAGACCACCATGACCAACCTCGAAGCCGTGCAGAAGCGCATCGAGGAGCTCAACCCGATGCTGCTCGACATCGAAAACAAGATCGCCGCTTCGACCAGCCAGAAGGACCGCACGCAGCTCGAAGGCGAACGCTCCAAGCTGGCGACGGAATACAACGAAAAGCAGGCCAAGGAGCAGGAGCTGCTGGCCGAGAGCCAGACGCTCGAGCGCTACACCTCGATGTTCCAGACCTTCGTCGATTCGCTCAACAACCAGATCGCCGCGCAATCGACGCTGATCAACAAGCTGACCATCGATACCGAGCAGCGCATCGTGCTCTACAAGGCGCTGGAAGATTCGCTGAAGACCGCCGCCCAGCAGGACGTCGCCCACAAGATCAACACGCTGGGCAGCCAGGTCGACAACACCGCCGAGGAAACCATGGCCGGCATCGGTGCTGCTTCGCAAAAACACATCGGCGACCTACTCGAGATGCACGAGAAGAACATGGTCGCCACCGCCGACATCCAGCGCCGCAAGAAGCTGGCCGACGATGCCTTTGCCCGCCGCTTCGACGAGGTGCTGAAGAAGCACAATTCGGCAAACTACGTGCAGTCTTAGGGGTGATAGGACTGCCCGCGAGCGCACAGGCATGACCCCCGAAAACGAAGCGGCGGCACGATATTTCTCCGCCATCACGGCCGCGCTGAGCGGCCTTGAAGTGTTCATGCGCGACGATCGCTCGCCGCTTTACCGGCACGGCATCGTCGCCAAGATCGTCGCCGAATACATCGCCCGGCTCGACAAGTCGTTTTCCTGCTGGCGCAACCGGCTGGGCTTCATGGATACGTTCCGCATTTCGCGGGCCGAAAGCGGATTCCCGGTGTTCCAGAACCTGCTCGAACTGGAAAACGACCGCCGCCAGGCCGACGCGCGGCTTGCCAACATCCCGCTCGCCGGCGAATTGCGCGAGGAAATGGCCGACTTCATCCTGCGCCACAAGGAATTCCCCGAGGCGCTGCAGAAGTCGATGGCCGAGCGGCTCTATCTCGAGGACGTGAAGAGCGAGAACACGTTCGGTCCCTTCACGCTGGCGCAAACCGCCAAGGTCTCGGTCAATCCGAAGACGGGACGGCCCTATTATCTCGTCCATTGGGCGACGTTCGACGGCAGCGCCAACCTGCCTCTGGTCTACATGGTGACGGTGGAGGATTCTTCCGACGCGATGATCCGCCAGCTTGTCGACAGAAACGGCAAACTCAACGAGACGGTCGACATTCCGCTGCCGGTCGACGGCCTGCTCAATCCCGAGCTTGCCCATCGTTTCGACGATTTCACCGAGAAGAACTCCGCCTATACGCTGTCGCCGGCGACCATCGCGGTCAACCTCGACAAGGATTTCGAACCGTTGCACCCCAAGCAGCTGCGCCGCGTCGTGCTCGGCCCGTTCTATTCGGTGGGGATTACCGACAACAATTCGACGGTGACCGAGGTTCTGGCCAAGGTGCGCAAGCCGCAAAATGCCTGGCTTTTGACCTGGACGATCCAGGAGGTCTATTCCAAGAGCGAGAAGCCCGGCCGCAAGGGCCTGTTTTCGAGTGAGAAGACAACGCAGGAATTCTTCATCAACACTGATGATCTGGAAGCCGCGCGTCAGGGCGTGTCGAGCTATGAAAACCATGCGCTGATTCCGCACGAGGCCTATCAGGCACTCTACGCCGCCGGCGAAGCACAGAAGATTTTTGCCGGCTACAAGGTTCATATCCTGTCCAACGGACAGGTCATCTCAGACGTCTGACCGTCACACCACGGAGCACCCTTCATGGATACCGGCCTGACCACCATTCCGGAAGCCGCCATCGAGAAGCACCGCGCCACCGCGCAGAGCTTCATCACCCGCATCGTCGTGCTGGAGGACCCGTCACGGGAGTCCGGCACCGCGCTTGCCGGCACCAACCGCCGCTTCGTCTCGACCGTCTCGGTCGGCTCGGTGCGTCGCACGCGCGAGGTCGAGCTGGCCAAGACCGTCGGCGCCGTTCATCCCGACGACCAGCTGCTGACCATCCCGCAGCACACGCTCCTGTTTCGCGCCCGGCGCGGCACGGCGATCGCGCTGGCCATATCGGACGTCTTTGCCGAAGGCTCCGACCTCGAAAGCCTGCAGGCCAGGAATACCCGCGCGCCGCTCGAAGGCGACGAAGCGGCCACCTTCAAGAAGCTTCTGTCGGCCTCGGCTTACATCTCCGCCTTCAGCCTCGCCTCCTACCTGTTCCAGCTGATCGACAGCGACGGCGAGGCACCCAACGACATCCCCGAACCGGACTTCCTGTTCGACACGCCGCAGGATGCGGTGAAGTCGATCCTCGCTGGCCTCGACAAGGCGATCTCGGGATCGTCCGATGATGCCGATTTGATGACAAGGGCACGCGCCTTCGCCCGCGTCGCCATCGACGGGCTTCTGGCCCGCAAGGGCCGCTTCGACGGCATCGGCCCGTTCGAGAACGCCCATATCCGCATCGATGCCGACGATTTCACTCTCGATGGTTTCGACGTCGCGCCGGGCAAGCGCTCAAAACCGCTGGTGATGACCTTCAAGAAGCCGGAAGAGGTCGTCGGCAACCACATCGCCAAATACCAGTCGGTCAAGCTCGCCAAGATGCTGATGGCCTATGATTTCGAGCGCGAACTCAATCCGTTCGTCGAGCTTGGCGGCTTCCTGTTCACCTTCATCGGCGACGGCGCCCCCGGCACCGGCAAGACGACGCTGATCCAGATGATCGCCGGCCTCGTCAACGGCTATTGCCAGGTCGCCGGCTATCCCTTCGCCTACGAGAATTTCGGCGTCGACCAGATCTCGTCCTACCAGGGCAAGTCGGGCCAGAACTGCCGCCAGTTCATCAACAATGTCTTGAACCCGCGCGTCATCGGCTTCGGCACCATCGACGACATCGACCAGGTGGCGGCGCGCCGCTCCGACGACCGCGCCTCGGCCGGCCAGCAGGAAATAACAGGCGTCTTGATGGACGCCTTCGCCGGCGCCGCCACCGTGGTGCGCGGCAACTGCTCATTCGGCATGTTCTCCAACTACCCCGAAAATGTCGACGACGCGCTGCGCCAGCGCGCCGGCGCCCGCTGGCTGGTCGACGGGCCGCAGAGCCGCGACGACTACATCGATATTTTTGTCCTGCTGGCGGGGAAAAACCACAAGATCCCGCTCGGCGAACACGACCTCTACGCCGCGCAGGAAATCCAGCGCGCCGTGACCGAAGCCTATGAGGAGCACGAGAAGCCGCAGGAAGATGGGCTGATGAAGGTCTACGAGCGCTACATGAAGGAGAACGGCGCGCCGAAATCGATGGCCGATATCGGCACCTATCTGCACCTGATCAAGGATGCCGAGCCCCGCTTCACCGGTCGCGCCATCAAGAATGTCACCGACGCCATCAAGATGCGCGCCATGGACATCGAGCTTCCCGACGATTGGTTCGAGAAGCCGGAAGTCTTCATGCACAAGGGCTACGACGAGAAGAAAGCGATGATCGAGGAACTGCGCGGGCCGTTCTCGATGGACATGGTCATGCAGGAGATCAACCGCTACGCCGACTCGGAGTTCCGTTATTCCGACAAGTCCGACGACTCCGCCGTGGAAAAACTGCTGCGCGACGCCCGCCTGCGCGAACGGGCTGCGCGCGAGATGGAGGAGATGAAGAAGAAGGGGCTATGGAATGCGTGAGCTGCGCCGGCTTTCCCTTCACCCCTTGTGGGAGAAGGCAAGATGAGCCCCGCCAAAAAACCCGATCTCCTGCGCGACAATGAGCTGATCTATGGCCGGCTGCTGACGGTCGACGAGCCGCATCTGATCCAGCGCTACAACAAGGCGCTCGCCGCATTCGGCTTGAAGCCGACCAAGCTGAAGACCTTCCAGATCGATCGCACCGGCTTTTCGCCCGAAGTGGCCGAGGAATGCGACGACTACGACTATCTCGATCCCAACGAGGTCAACCGCCGTTTCATCATCCTGACGCCGTCGCAGATCGACCTGCCGGTGGTGCACACCGCCTTCTCCAACACCTCGCAGCTGATGTTCGAGTTCATGTCCAAGAACCAGCGCGCCATCGATGCGCTGACGATCAAGGATGTCATCTACGGCGAGATCGAGGATTCCGTTCCCAAGGTCAACGATATCGAGGACCTGCTGTCGATCAGCCAGGTCGAGTTCAAGGTGCTGTCGGCTGAGGATGTGCTGGGCAAGGCCGCCGAGCTCGGCAAGCTCGTCGACCGGTTGAAGCAGGAGCCCGACGCCTGGCGCGACAGCGCCATGCTGAACCGCATGGTCGAGCTCGCCAAGATCTGCGGCGACATCCGCGAGAACGCGCTGGTGCCCGACCAGGTGATCTTCCGCCACAACGCCTACTGGACCAGCCATTTCGGTGGCCTTTACGTCTTCGTCGACCCGGATGTGACGACAGTGATCAGCGATCCTGCGGCGCCAGGCTTCCGCCGTTCGCGGCCGTGGCAGGTCAGCTATCTCTCCATTAACGACGCCGACAAGGTGTTCAAGTTCCTCGCCACCACCGGCCGCATCGAGTTGCCGCGCGCCTCCTGGGTCGAGGCCTCGGGCTACCTCGAGCACCGCGCCGAGATGGTGGTGCGCGCGCTGATCCGCGATGCCGAGCCGAACCGCAACTTGACCAATGTCGACAAGGTCTGGCTGCAGACCTGGATCCAGAGCCATGCCGACCTGATCACCAGGGACGGCAATTTCCCTTTCCTCAACGCCGCCAAGCGCGAGATCGCCCAGCTCGGCCACCTGAAGATCGAGGATGTCTTCCCGCAGCAGCGCATCCTGGTGATCCGCGCCAAGCCTGACCATCCTGACGCCTGGCTGACCAACCGGCTGATCTCGGATTTCGTGCCGTCGGACTTCGTCTCGCGCTACATCTTCAACAAGGACGGCTTCTACAAGGACTATGGCGGCTTCAGCGACGCCTGGCGATCGCATGTTGTGGACGTTCTCAAAACCACATATTTGAAGGACAAGGTGGCGTTTCGCACGCGCCTCTACGGCCTGACTGACTAGAACGAAATGAACCGTTATTTCGTTCTAACTTCTTGTTTTGGCGCATAATGTTATCCAAAAAGTCTGCAACTTTTTGGCATCATGCTTGAGGGGGTGACACAGCCATGCTCGATCCGATCGTGAACTTCTTCACCCGCATTTTCCAGTGGATCGGCCGCGGTATCGGGCTTTTGATCGGCGTCATCCTGTGGCCGTTCCTGTGGGCCGGACGCTGGTACACGCAACGCGGCTGGATCCTCAAGGCGGCGGTCGGCCTTGCTCTGCTGGTGCTGATCGGCCTCTATGCCAATTTCTTCTACGCCACCCAGTGGTGGAACAATTTCAACCCGAACTATCCAGACACCTACACGTTCGAGAAGCGCAATGTCTCCGCTGGCGAACAGGTCTCCGCCGGCGCCGGCACCGACACGGCCAAGACCTGCGGCAACTCCGGCATTGCCCAGATCGCCGCCGACCTGACCGACTTCAACGTCAACCAGAATGCCTGGATCTCGTCGATGATCCTCTACAAGCTCGGCCTGTTCGGCATCGACTGGGACAACACGCCGTGGATGGACAACAAGGCCTCCTTCCAGCGCGGCATCAACCAGGCGGTGCGGCGCACGGCGACCGAACTCGCCGACAATCTCGGCCGCGTCCGCACCACCTCGCAGATCGACAGCGATCTGCAGAATGCCCGCGGCAACCTGCAGTTCGACGAGGAGACCTGGTATTTCGGCCTGAACCCGTTCGGTCCCAAGACACCGACGCCGAGCTACTATCGCGACGCCGTGCGCATGCTGCGTTCCTTCAACGCTCGCCTTGCCACCTGCCAGGCGACATTCGACGCCCGCGCCGACAATCTGAAACAGTATATCGACCGCATCTCGTCCGACATCGGCTCGACCTCGGCGATCCTCAAGGAACGCGCCGAGAACCACAACAATGGCTGGTTCGACTTCCGCGCCGACGACCGCTACTGGTTCGCCTATGGCCAGCTCTATGGCTATTACGGCCTGATGAAGGGCGCCCAGGCCGACTTCGAGGACGTCATCAAGGAAAAGCATCTGCAGAACCTCTGGGACACGATGGACTCGCAATTCGTTTCTGCGCTGAAGATCCAGCCTTTCATCATCGCCAATGGCCGCGAGGATGGCTGGCTGTTGCCGACGCATCTGACGACGATGGGCTTCTATGTGCTCAGGGTGCGCTCCAACATGGTCGAAATCAGCAACGTTCTGACGCAGTAGCGCTGTTCCATTAGGGACCAGGCGATGGCGAATTTGCGCCGTCGCCTCTGTCGCATTCCGTGCATTGTGCGGCTGTTTTGAGACGGCGGAACGACGCGTCCTCTGGCTTCTATACGGCGCGGCAACGGAGCCAGGAAGAACCGACGACAGGTCGGCCGGTCCGCAGAAGAATTTTCTCAAGAGGAAACATAGTTGCATACAAGTTGACGCCGCGGCAGCGACAGGGTTAGAACATGCCCGCGCCCGGTTCCAACCTGCTTGCCAGTAAGACCAAACCCGTCCCCTCCACCGTCCAATCCAGAGGAAAGCCGTCATGGCCGAAGTGAAGTCCGACATCGAGATCGCGCGCGGCGCCAGGAAAAAGCAGATCCAGGAGATCGGCCAGAAGATCGGCATCCCGACCGAACACCTGCTGCCCTACGGCCACGACAAGGCCAAGATATCAGCCGAATTCATCAAATCGGTGAAGGGCAACAAGGACGGCAAGCTGATCCTCGTAACCGCCATCAACCCGACGCCGGCCGGCGAAGGCAAGACCACGACCACGGTTGGTCTCGGCGACGGCCTGAACCGCATCGGCAAGAAGGCGATCGTCTGCATCCGCGAGGCTTCGCTCGGCCCGAACTTCGGCGTCAAGGGCGGTGCCGCCGGCGGCGGCTATGCGCAAGTCGTGCCGATGGAGGACATGAACCTCCACTTCACCGGCGACTTCCACGCCATCACCACCGCGCACAACCTGCTTTCGGCTCTGATCGACAACCACATCTACTGGGGCAATGAGCTCGGCATCGACACCCGCCGGGTCGTCTGGCGCCGCGTCATGGACATGAACGACCGCGCGCTGCGCGAGATCATCTGCTCGCTCGGCGGCGTCGCCAACGGCTTCCCGCGCGAGGGCGGTTTCGACATCACCGTCGCCTCGGAGGTGATGGCGATCCTCTGCCTGTCGACCGACCTGAAGGATCTGGAAAAGCGCCTCGGCGACATCATCGTCGCCTATCGCCGCGACAAGTCAGCCGTCTATGCCCGCGACCTCAAGGCCGACGGCGCCATGGCTGTGCTGCTGAAGGACGCCATGCAGCCGAACCTGGTGCAGACGCTGGAGAACAACCCGGCCTTCGTGCATGGCGGGCCGTTCGCCAACATCGCGCATGGCTGCAACTCGGTCGTCGCCACCACGACGGCGCTCAAGCTCGCCGACTATGTCGTCACCGAAGCCGGCTTCGGCGCCGATTTGGGTGCTGAAAAGTTCTTCGACATCAAGTGCCGCAAGGCGGGCCTGAAGCCGGCAGCGGCGGTCATCGTCGCCACCGTGCGCGCCATGAAGATGAATGGCGGCGTCAAGAAGGAAGACCTCGGCAAGGAAAACGTCGAAGCGGTGAAGAAGGGCTGCGCCAATCTTGGCCGCCACATCGAGAACATCAGGCAGTTCGGCGTGCCGGCGGTGGTTGCCATCAACCATTTCTATTCCGACACCGACGCCGAGATCCAGGCGATGAAGGACTATGTCGCCTCGATGGGCGAAGAAGCGATCCTGTGCAAGCACTGGGCACACGGCTCGGCCGGGATCGAAGATCTCGCCAACAAGGTGGTGGCACTGGCCGAATCCGGCGCCTCGCAGTTCGCGCCGCTCTATCCCGATGCCATGCCGCTGTTCGAGAAGATCAACACCATCGTCCAGCGCATCTATCGCGGCTCGGAAGCGATCGCCGACAAGTCGGTGCGCGACCAGCTCAAGGCGTGGGAAGACGCCGGCTACGGCCATTTGCCGGTGTGCATGGCCAAGACCCAGTATTCCTTCTCGACCGACCCGAACCTGCGCGGCGCGCCGACCGGCCACACCGTGCCGGTGCGCGAGGTCAGGCTTTCGGCCGGTGCCGGCTTCGTCGTCATCATCTGCGGCGAGGTCATGACCATGCCGGGCCTGCCGAGGGCGCCGTCCTCGGAAAAGATCTTCCTCAATGAGGCCGGCAATATCGAAGGCCTGTTCTAAAATCCTTCAATTCAAACAGAAAGGGCGCCGCAGCGATGCGGCGCCCTTTCTGTTTTTTCGGATAGCCCTAAGCAGCGCTGCGCGACAGCGCCCGCTGGTTGGAGCCGAAGATCGTGTCGCGCTCCGGCAGCGCGCCGGTCTGCAGGCACTCGACCCATTCGGCGGTCTTGAGCACGGCGGCGAAGCGCGACTGCAGGATGATCGTGACCACGCGATGGATCTCCTCGGCCGAGGCGTAGCCGGCGCTGTTGGCGTAAGGCACCGAGCCGGTCGCATCCGACAGGAACTCGACGGCAAAGCCCATATGCACGGCGTGGATAATGGTCGACAGGTCACAATTATGCGTCATGTAGCCGACCACCGTGATCGTATCGATGGCATTGGCGCGCAGCCAGTCTTCCAGATCAGTGCCGGTGAAGGCGGAGGGCAGGTTCTTTTCGACATAATGGTCGCGCTCGCGCCTGGCGATTTCGGGATGCAGTTCGCCGCCGTGACTGCCCTTGGCGAAGATCGGCGAGGTCTCGGGCGCCATCTGCTTGACGACCACCACCTTGATGCCGGCAGCAGTCGCTGCATCCATGGCGCGTGCCACATTGACGACGCTGTCGCGGAATGGCGGATGCTGGATGGCGAGATTGCCGCCGTCATAATCGTTCTGCACATCGACGACGATCAGCGCCCGGCGCGGCGTGGTGTTGGCTGGGTCAGACATGGTGTTTCCTTTCCGGCTTGAATTCGATGGATGGAAGATAGGCGGGCTGCCAGACAGCCGAAAGTGGCCCGATTGACATCATTCGAAAGAATTGGGACAATCCGCATTCAACCGCTGGAAGCACTCATGACCGACCCGATCATTGCCGTCCTCGCCTTTGACGGCATCAGCCCGTTCCATCTTTCCGTACCGTGCCTGGTCTTCGGCGAGGACAGGACGGCGCTTGGCCTGCCGCGCTTCGACTTCCGCATCTGCGCGGTCAAGGCCGGCCCGATACATACCGAAGCCGGGCTGACAATTGCCGCGCCGCATGGGCTCGAAGGGCTCGACGGCGCCGATATCGTCATCATCCCGAGCTGGCATCATCTGAGCGAACCGGTATCGCCGCTGCTGATGGAAGCGCTGCGCCATGCGCACCAACGCGGCGCCTTGATTGTCGGCCTGTGCCTCGGCACCTTCGCCATTGCAGCGGCCGGGCTGCTTTCGGGCCGACGTGCCGCGACGCACTGGGCCTATTGCGAACAATTGCAAACACTCCATCCCGACATCGCTGTCGATGCAGCGGTGCTCTACGTCGACAATGGCGATGTCGTGACCTCGGCCGGCGTCGCCGCCGGCCTCGACTGCTGTCTCCACATCGTGCGCGCCCGCTATGGCGCGGAAGCAGCACTGCGGCTTGCTCGCCAGATCGTGCTTTCCCCGCATCGCCAGGGCGGCCAGGCGCAATTCATCGAGCATCCGGTGGCAAGAAGCGCGGACGCCGACCGCTTCACCCAGGCCCTCGACGCGGTTCGCGCGACGCTTGGCGAAGCGCATAGCCTGGACCGCGTCGCCGAGGCCGCCGGCCTGACCC
>NZ_RZQP01000144.1:0-15701 GCF_003998165.1 Mesorhizobium sp. M7A.F.Ca.US.007.01.2.1
CCGTCACGCACCGGATAGGCAATCTTGGCGACCCTGGAAATCAGTTCGCCGCGCTCCGGATCCCAGGCCAGCGGCCCCTTGGTCAGTGGGCAGGCCAGCAACTCCAGCAGCTTGGGGTCGACCTTCTTCCCGTCACGTCCGTCCGCCATCGCGCCCTCTTACTGCAAACTCGACCCAAAATCCTCATTCTCGCGCGCCAGCGCCATTTCGGTGATGGCGATCAGCGTCTCGGCCCGGGTCTTCAAATCCGCCGCTTCGAGCAGCGCCTGTTTCTCGGCTGGCCCATAGGGCGCCATCATCGACAACGCATTGACCAGCATGGCATTTTCGGCCCGGCTGACGCTTTCCCAGTCGGCCTCGAGGTCGTTGGCCTGCAGATAGGCGCGAAATGCCTTGAGCAGCGATGGCCGGTCGATCTCGTTGCCCGCCTGGTCCTCATCGAGATCGGCAAGGAAAGGCGAGGGCTTGCACTGGCGAAACGGCGTCTTGACCGTCAATTCGTGGGCGATGCGGAACCGGCACACGCCCTGCAGCGAAATCAGGTAACGGCCGTCGCCGCTCTCGGAAAAGGCGATGATGCGCCCGGCGCAACCGACATTGCAGAGTTCCGGCTCGCCGTCGTCGCGCAAGGCCCCGTCGAGACTGGGCTGGATGACGCCGATGAGCCGCGAGCCGGCGATCGCCTCGTCCACCATCTGCAGATAGCGCGGCTCGAAGATGTTGAGCGGCATGCGGCCTCCCGGCAGCAAAAGCGCCCCCTCGAGCGGAAAGATAGGGATCGTCGACGGCAAATCCTTGGCGAGCCGGTAATGCGCGTTTCCCGCTTGCACCTCATTCCTCCGATCGCGCCATCAAGAAGCGCGTGAGTTCTTGGCCCTAATCTGGCGCAATCATCGCCGACGCCAAGCCCGTGCGGCAAAACAACCGGCAGCCGGCTCAGGAAAACAGCAGCGCCGACAATTTGCGGCGCGCTGCCAGCGTCGCCTCGTCGGTCATGCCCCAGGCCTCGAACAGCTGCAGCAATTGCGTCCTCGCGCCATCCTCGTTCCAGGCCCGGTCGGCCTTGATGATGGCCAGCAGATTGTCGGCTGCGGCCGTACGGTCGCCGTTGGCGTTCTGGATCATGGCCAGATCGAAACGCGCCTGGTGATCTCCGGGATTTTCCGCAAGGCGCCGCTCGAATTCGGCTGGATTGCCGAGAGCCGCCGCCTGCGCCGCAACCGCCATCCTGGCGCGCAGGGCTGCCACCGGCGGCGCATCCTTCTTGGCCTCCGGGGCTGTTGCCAAAAGCGCCTCGGCGCCTTCCGTGTCGCCGGCCTCGAACAGCAGCTCTCCCAGTCCGGCGATCGCCTCGATCGTCTCCGGCGCCTGCGCCAGGATGGCGTCATAAATGTCGGCCGCGGTCTGCATGTCGCCGGCGTCGCGCGCCTCGGTCGCCGCAGCCAGAGCTTCGGCCACCGGCGGCGCGCCATTGCCCTTGCCGCCGACCTTGGTGATGAATTCGTTGATCTGGCTCTCCGGGATGGCGCCCATGAAGCCATCGACCGGCTGGCCGTCCTTGAAGGCGATGACCGCCGGGATCGACTGGATGCCGAGCTGGCCGGCGATCGACGGATGGTCGTCGATGTTCATCTTGACCAGCTTGACCCTGCCGCCGGCGGCCTTGACCGCCTTCTCCAGCTGCGGCGTCAGTTGCTTGCAAGGTCCGCACCAGGGCGCCCAGAAATCGACCAGCACCGGCTGGCGGCGCGATTCCTGGATGACATCGGCGGCAAAGGCAGCCGTCGTCGTGTCCTTGATCACATCGGCGGGAGCGGCGGGCGTATCGCCAAGCGCGACTTTCGCCGGCGCCGGCGCGGTTCCACCATACTGCACCGAGGTGGTGTACTGGCCGCCATTGCCGCCAAAGGGGCCGCCGAACGGATTGTTGTCGCTCATCTCTTTACCCTTCCGTGGCGCCGCCGGCCGGCGGCCAGGCGCCCTATGCTTCAGACCATCGGTTTTAAGCCATCCATGTGGCGATCACGCGGAGACTTTCAAGATAGCAGCATCGTGCCCGGTTGCCTCGACGAATCTGATCAGGTCGCTCGCTGCGATCGATGTCGTCGCCTCATTGGTCAGCGGATGCCCATTGATCACCGCATGCTCCATCAAATCCTTGTCGAGCACGAGCTTGACCCTGTTTGCCGTGTCGTTGATGATGCCAAAGACCGTGACGGCGCCCGGCGTGACGCCGAGCAGCTCCATCAGCATCTCCGGTTTGCCGAAAGAAACCCGGCTGGCGGCGCCGATCACCTGGTGGATCTGCTTCAGGTCGACGACCGCGTCCTCGCCGACGGTGACCAGAAAGAAATTGTCCTTCTTGTCCTTCAGGAACAGGTTTTTCGTGTGCCCGCCGGCGATCTCGCCGCGCAGCGCCTGCGAATCGGCGACGGTATAGAGCGGTGGATGGCGCTTGGTCGAGGCAGCAATGCCCAGCTCGGCAAGAAAGGCAAAAAGTTCGGCTTCGGTCTTCGGCATCGGTTTCGTCTTCGTCCCGTTTGTGAGCCCATGCCGTTTACGGCCAATGGGGCGGCCGACACAAGGCCGTCATGCGACATCACGGTGAGCGGCACCCGCCCTTTGCGGTGGCGCCCCCGCCGCGTGCCACTCGCGCGCCCGCCGGCGGCTTGCCGGCCTCGCTTGCCGGGTCGTAAAAAAGCCTGCGATTTCCCTGTTGCAATCGCCGCGCTCTTCAGCCATATAGGCCCGGCTTGCGGCCAAGACGCCGTGCGAGCGGGTGTAGCTCAGGGGTAGAGCACAACCTTGCCAAGGTTGGGGTCGAGCGTTCGAATCGCTTCACCCGCTCCAGTTTCCTCTTAGGAAATCAAGCATCGAAAAGCCGCGGTCCGCCGCGGCTTTTTCGTTTTTGGACATTGTCGAACTGGGAGCTTGGGCCGAACTGCGCTTCGTCCATCCGCCTCTCATGTCACATAAAATTACAGCCAGGAACGCTTCCCGCCTCGCCTCGTTAGCCCTCCACCACCTAACGATGGAGAAAAACCAATGCAGGATATTTCCGGTAAGCGCGTCGCTATCCTTGCGACAAACGGGTTCGAACAATCCGAGCTTGAAGTTCCGCTCAAAAAATTACGCGAGGCGGGCGCCGAGGTCGATGTCGTGTCGCTCGCAAGCGGCAAGATCAAAGGCTGGGACCTCAAGGACTGGGGTCGGGAGATTCCTGTCGACAAGACGTTGGATGAGGCGCGGTCGGACGACTATGACGCGATCGTCCTGCCTGGCGGGGTCATCAATCCGGATCTGCTGCGCGTCGAGCGAAAGGCCCTGGACTTCGTCGAATCGTTCTGGTCGGCCAAGAAGGTCGTCGGCGCGATCTGCCATGCGCCCTGGCTTCTCGCCGAGACCGGCATCGTAAGGGGTCGCCGGGTCACGTCTTACAAATCGATCAAGACCGATGTGATCAACGCCGGCGGTCTGTGGGAGGACACCGAAGTCGTCACCGACCAGGGGCTCGTCAGCAGTCGCAATCCCGGCGATCTCGACGCGTTCTGCGACAAGCTCGCCGAGGAGATCAGGGAAGGGCGGCACGACAGAAGGGTTGCTGCCTAGCCGCCTGTCCGCCCAGACGATCGACCGCGCAAGCTTTTCACAGTCAGCCCTTCGCCCCATCCGCCTTCCGCAGCGATGCCTGATGCACCAGCGAGGTCCAGCTGTTGGTCGAGGCGAGGTGGCAATAGAGCAGGCCGAGCGCGCCTGATTTGCGCAGGTCGAGAAACGCCTCGTCGCTCAATTTGTTGAAGGCCGGCTCGTCGATCACCTGGAAGTCGGTGAGGTTGAGCACCTCGCCACCCTCCAGCGTCACCTTGCTCTGGCGCGGCGAAAACAGGCCGTGCGCATCGATCTTTTCGACCATCTCGCGGGTGGCTCGGAAGTCGATCTGGAACTGGTTGCAGAAGGCGAGCGCCTGTCTGGTCGCTTCGGTCGGCTCGTTGCCGGCGAAGAACGGCAGGATCTTGTCGTCGCGCAACGGCGCCAGCAGCTGGTCGACGATGCGATTGCTGGCCCGGTCGGCGCACAGCGTCAGCCGGCCGGCCGATGTCGGGTCTTCGGCCAGGATGAAAGGATAGCGCCGGACATAGGCGGGGATGTAGTGCGGCCCGGTCCATTTGCCGTCGGCATCGACGAACAGGTTCTCGTTCTGGCGCACGCCGGTGATGATCACCGGCGACTTGGCCGGGCCGATGAAGACGATCGGGTAGGAGCGCATCGCCGCCGGCATTTCCGACGCGACCACCGGAATGGCGTGCGCCGAGCGGGCGAAGCCGAAGTCACTGCGCGCGGTCAGGCCAAGCGAGCCGTGCCGCGCCGGATTGAGCGCCTCGGGCCTCGAATAGAACAGCGGCAGCGCATCGCCCGTCACGTCCGTCTTTGCATCCGCCATCATCCGTCTCCCGCACGCCCATCAGGCTGCCAATGGTCCCGAAGCCGGGATCTATGCTTTGTTTGCGCTGATCTTGGATCGAAAGGAATCCCGCGCAGGACAAAGTACTACAGCGTCTCTTGCGCGCATAAAAGGACAGGCGGTGCTGTATCTTTGGGATTTGCGGCGATCGATTGTCTTGGGGAACACGACCGCCGCCTGCCCGCCTCTGGACAGCTTGCGGCGAAGCGGCGACAGTGCCGCCTGCAAGGTCGATTGAGGTTGATAGCATGGCGTCGGTATCGGATTTCGAGCAGGGACAAACCTTCACCATCGAAGCCGGGGGCAAGCAGATCCCGCTCGAACTGAGCGCGGTCAAACCCATCGCCGCCAGCCCGCGCCCGGGCGGCGGTTTCTCGCTGCTGTTCAGAGGCCCGCGCGACATCGCGCTGCCGCAGGCGACCTACCTTTTCACCGGGGAAAGCGGCAGCCACGAGATCTTCATCGTGCCGGTCGCCGCCGATGCGGCCGGGCGGCTGTACGAAGCGGTGTTCAACTAGGCGACGTTTGCTTTTTGAGGCGACGCTTGCGCTGCGGCGCGAAACCTTGACGCCAGCGGGACAGCCATCGTCTCACCCCGCCCCGCCCCTCGGCGCCGCACACGCCATCAAATCGTATACACCCTTGTCCTCGACCACCGCAAAACCGAGCCTGACATAGAGCCACCTGGCCGGATTGTGCTTCTCGACGTGGATCGATACTGATTTGCCGGCTAACCATGCCTCGTCGATGAGATCGCGCAGCAGTGCGGTGCCGTAGCCCTTGCGGCGATGATGCGGCAGGAAGGCAATGTCGATGATGCGGTGCTGGCTCAGCCAGCGCTCGATGTAGAGCCGGCCGATGTCTTTCCCCGCTCGTTCCACCACCAGCCAGTCGGCCTCGGGATAATGTTTTCGGTAATGCGCGTGCTGCGCCTGGAACTGCATGCCGAGGAAGTCGGCCTTCTGCGCGTCGCTCCACGCCGTCACCGCGAGTTCCTCGAGACGCGTCGAAGCATAGAGCCGCGACAGGAACGGCATGTCCGCGTCCACTGCCGCACGAAAGCGGAGCCCGGCCTTGTCGGACCGCGACCAGACCGGACGGGCCTGCTTGCCTTCCGCCACGCTGCCGGAAATCAACCGTCAGACCGGCGGCGTCAGGTCGCGCACGACGACGATCTGCTTGAGATTGTTGTCGGTCAGCGACGTCCAGTTGTACTCCCATTCGGAACTGTCGATGCCCATCTGGTTGATCGTCCACAGGCCGTTGGTGCCGTCCGGCATGCGCGCCAGGCTGAACAGAGCAAGCCGGCCATCGGCATTGTAGTTGAGCGTCAGGCGCGTCGAGCGAAGGGATGCGCCGAAATCGCGCCATCCCGACCAGTTCTGGGTGTAGGCATCCCATTGCGCGTTGAATTGGAGGAAGTGCTGGTCGGCGGCGACCAGCACGATATCGCCGTCGCCCTGGATGCCGGCGGCAAGCGCCAGGTTGGACGCCCTGGAGTAGCCAGGTGTCGCCCACTGCGTCCACGTATCCGATCCGGCGGGCATCTGGCGCGTATGCAGCACCTGGCCGCTCTGGGTCAGGGCGAACAGATTGGTGGCGCCGAGCGGGCCGATCACCGGCGCCATCTCGATGAAGCCACCTGTCTGGGTCGTGTCGATCTGCACCCAACCCGTCCAGTCGGCGGCCCTCAAGGCCCGCGCCTTCGCCTGCTGGCAGCGATAGAGATGCAGGTTCGAATTGATGCCGAACAGCGCGATGCGGCCGTCACCCTGGCGTATCGCCGAAACCGTCACAAGCCCGCCGGGGATCTGGATCCAGTCGCTCCACGGTTTGGCCGGCGGCGCCGGCACGTCGACGGTGACGACGATCGGCGTCGTCGTACCCGGTGGCGTGATGGTTTTCTGCACCTGCACGATCTGGTCCGGATTCTGGTAGATCCACCAGATGCGGCCCTGATTGTCGGTGACGAAGACTTCGATGCGGCCATCGGCATCGCGCGCCATCGAAAGCTTCTGGTAGCTGGTGGCGCCGGGCGGCGTGCCGATGCTCATCGGCGCGGTCCATTTCTCGACCGGGCCGATCTGGTTGGCGTCCTCGGTGATGAAGGACAGGTTGGTGGTTCCGGATGGCTGCGCGACCACCGCGACGCGGCCGTCCCTGGTCAGCCCCGCCGTCATGATCACCCAGCCGCCGGGCGCGATGAACGACCACGCCGCGGGCCATGACCCGTTCGGCGCGTCTTGAGCCTTCTGGATCAACTGCCCCTTGGCGGAATCGATACCCACCACCATCAGCCGAGACAGTTCGAAGAACGAAGCGCCGGCCGGCTTGTGCTGGTAAATGGGTGGGGGGCTGGACGGCGCCGGGCGGGCCCTGGCCCTGGAGGGCGCTTTCCGCGCCGGCGTCTTCGCCGCGGGGGCCTTCGACTTCGGTTCTGCGTTCTTGGCCATGATATCGGTCCTGCCCTGTTGGCTCGGTCAGCCTCTTGGTGGGAAAATGCCTTGCAGCGCAATGCAGAAGGTTAGTGTGAGGTAGGGCATCCGGTTGTTGTGCGGCAGGCCGCCACCCGCCGGAGCCAGCATGTTGGCCGCCATCGGCACCATGTTGACGGTCGTGTTCTTGTAGGCGTTGGCGTTGGTCGACCTGGCGATCGCCCGCGTCGGCGTCGGGATCTGGAGGTCGGCGGGGTCGGTTACGGCGCGGATGCTGTGGTTGTGCATCGGCATTTCCGATTCGAGCAAGGTGACCGTGTCCGAGCCGCCGAACTGCCCGAGATCATAAAAGCTCAATCCTGGACCTTGGCCGGGCTGCATCGGCACACTGCCTTGCATGTCCGGCAAGGCGAAGGTCGACTTGCCGTCGCCGCCATAGGTCGTACCCAGCAGCGAGAACAAGGCCGTGTTTTGCGAAATCGGCAGGATCTGGCCGTCGCAGACCGCCCAGCCCACGGGCGCGAAGTTGAGCGGGAAAATTCGGATTTCTGCTACGAATTGGTCCGACATGGTCCTGTCCTATGTTGGGGTCGGGAAAACGCCGAACAGCGAGATGATGAAATTGACGCAGAGATAAGGCTGCAGGTTGGTGTGGGGCCAGCCACCGCCAGACATGCCGACCACGGGATTGGCGAGGTTCGCCGTGGGCGTGTCCTCGACATAGAGCTTGCCCGTGGAAGACTGGGCCACGACATTGTTGGCGGGGCTCGTCTGGCTGGAGACGCTGGTCGTTGCCAGCATCGCGTGCGTGTGGCCGGTCATTTGCTGTATGCTCAGCGTCACGTCCTCGACGCCGCCGGTTTGCCCGATGATAAATCCGGTCCCCTGATGGAGCGGCACGCGGCTGGCCAGGTTCGGCAGTTTGAATGTCTCCTCACCGTCGCCGCCATAGGTGGTGCCGATCAACTGGAACAGGGCATCATTTTCGGAAATGGGTATCGTCTGGCCCTGACAGAACATCCAGCCGGCGGGCGCGAAGTTTCCCGCGAACATGCGAATCTCGCCGATGTAAACTGTCATGGCTGCGCGTCCTTCAATTCCGCGACGGGAAGATGCCTACCAGAGCAATGCAAAAATTCAGCACCAGATAGGGCTGCATGTTGTCGTGTGGCTGACTGCCGCCCATCGCGGTGACGCTGCTCGGTGTCAGCGCAGTCAGATTGGACGTTCCCGGCGCGTAAAGCTGCGCGGGCGATGCCGCAAGCACATTGCCGGTGGCGACGAAGAGATCGCCGGAAGCCGATGTCGCGCTGGCGCTGTGAAAATGCTGGGGGATCTCCAAAAGTGTGAGCGTATGCGCCTGCTCGCCGCCCCGTTCGCCGAGAAGATGACCTTGGCCACCGGTGTGCGTCGGAACGCGCCCACGCAGGTCGGGCAATGCAAAATTCGTTTGCCCATTGCCGCCATAGGTCGTGCCCAGCAGAGCAAACAATGCCTGGTTCTGGTTGATCGGCAGGAACTGTCCGTCGCAGAACGCCCAACCTTGGGGAGGGAAGTTGAAAGAAATCAACTTGATTTCCGAGAGATACGGCTCGGCCATATACACCCCCAAACGTTCAATTTGTAGTAAAAAGCCAATCTCTACATGACGTTACGTTAGATCACCCACCGGCACAAAGCAATCTGCTCGGCCAATACATTTTGTAATTTATTCCAGCGCCAACGCGCGCAACGCCCGCTTATGGCAGGGGCGGCTCCGTAACCCCAACAATGGTCCCGAAGCCGGTTTTGTTGTGGTCGGCGGCCACTGTCGCGGCACCGCCACCCGAATGGCTGTTGAGACTGGCGATGTAGGCCTGAACCGCCGTGTCGTCGGTGGCGCTGCCGGCATAGCCTTCGATCTTGTCGATCACATTGAACCGCTGCCGCACGCGGATATCGGTGACGCCAGCTGACGGATCGACGCTCAGCGTATTTCCATGGATATCAAAAGTCAGCGTGCCATTGTCGGGCGTGCCGGAGGCACCAGCCTGGCTCGAGGTTATCCCGCCATTGACGCGGATCGCCTCGAGCGCGGCTGCGGTCGTCGTGCTGACGGTGTTGTTGGTGATGGTGGCATTGACGATCCCATTGCCGTCGCCGTTCGCGACCAGGATGCCATAGTTCGCGACGTGCGTGACAGTGTTGCCGTCGAGCTTGACGGTCACCGTGTTGCTGCCGGTGGCGGTCCCGTTGACGGAGACACTGATACCTGGTCCGGTGCCGGAATCCGCGTTGTTGATGTTGTTGTTGAGGATGTTGCCCGTGAACAGGCCACGCACGACCGGCGATGCGGCACCGCCGCGGTTGACGTTGATCTGCGAGCCCGCGCCGCCGGCACCAAACAGGGTCGCATAGTTCGCCGTGGTGAAGGTCGCGTTCAGCACATTGAAATTATAGGTGCCGGCGCCGTTCTGATCCATGTCCACGCCAACGAAATTGTCGGTGAAGGTGCCGCCGCTGCCGGCGACGCCGGCCTGGCCGACATCGAAATCGATGTTGCCCGAGCCGTTGTTGATGAGCTGGATACCTCTCGCGAAATTGCGCAGGAACGACGAGTTCGTGACAAGGCCGGTGATGTTGGCGGTGCCGTCGGCCTGCAGCAGCAGGCCGACATTGCCTGGCGGTCCCACGGAGGTGTCGCGGAAGGTCGAGCCCGAAACAGTGATGTTCAACGTGCCGCTGTTGTTGAAGACGTTGAAATTGTCCTCAAGGCCGTTCGCGATCACCGAATTGGTGATGGCGACGGTGCCGGTCAGGCCGTTATGGGCGGCGTCGGCGGCGCGGAAGCTGATCGAGCCTTCGTCGGCCGCGGCGCTGGTGCCGTTCACGCCGGAGGCTGCGTTCACCGTGCTGTTGGCGAGCGTGAAGCCGTTCACCTCGAACCCGCGGATACCAAAGTTGTCGAAATCGTTCAGCTGCATCCAGCCGAGCTGCACATCCTTGGTGCCGTTGAGGAAGATACCCGTGCCCTGTGTGGTGCTGCCGTCGGCACCTGTCTTGTTGGCAATGGTGCCGCCCGACGCGGCCGAGCCTGTCCCGGTCACATGCAAGCCGCCATTGCCGGCCGCCGTGCCGGTATTGACCAGGATGATGCCGTTGGCGCTACCGCCATTCGATGTGATGCTCTGGAAGACAAGGTTCCCCGAGCCGATATTCGTGTTCTCGACATCGAGCGCGGTGCCGGTCCCCGAATTGATCGTGCTGCCGGGGCCGGTGGCGGTAACCGTGCCGCCGCCGGTGGCGCTGAAGCCGGTGGTGTCGCTGGTTGAGGTATCGATCGCCAGCTTGTTGGTGAAGCTGATCGTCGTGCCGTTGGTGCCGCCATTGGCCACCAGGTTGATGCCGTCGCTAAAGCTATTCGATGTTATGGCGCCGTCGAACGAGATCGTGCTGCCGCCGCCGGCGGTGCCGGTGTGGTTCTGGACGTCGATCGCGGTGGCGTTGGCGGTGTGGGTAATGGTGCCATTGTAATCGATATTGGCCGAACCGCCCGAAACCAGGAACGCCGTACCCGTTGCACCGCTCAGCGCGCCGGAACCGAGGTCGACCGTGCCGCTGACGTTGGTCAGCCTGACATTGTTGGCGCCGCCGACCGAATTGGTCGAATCGAGCGCGATGCTGGCGGCGACGCCAGAGAGATTGATCGCCTGGCCGGTGGTCGCCCTCACCGTTTCTGCGGCAGCGGTAGCTGTGATGCCCATCGTGCCGCCGGTTCCAACAATGCCGGTGCCGCTGGCGGTGTCGATGGTCACGCCGCCGGTGAAGCTGACCGTGCCGCCGGTTTGCGAGACGCCGACGCCGGTGGTCGTGTCAATGTTGGCGAGGCCGGTGATGTTGAGCGTACCGCTCGCCACCTGAATGCCGCCGCCCACCGTGACGGTGCTGTTCAGGGTCACCGTGTTGAAGGTGAAGACGCCGGTGTTACCGGCGTTGATCGTCATAATGCCGGCAGTCGTCGCCGCGGCAACGCTCGTGTTGCCGGTGACGGTGAAGGTACCGGCGACGCCGTCGAAAATGATGCCGCCGCTGCTGCCGCCTGAACTGATGCTGGTCACCACCATATTGACGGTCAGCGGATCGAGATCGAACGCCGCGCCATTCCCCGTGAAGACGCCGCCGCTGCTGCTGTTCAGCGTGAAATTGGTGGTCTTGGTGTTGGCGAGGACGCCGGTGCCGCCATTGTTGAAGACGCTGAACGCGCCGAGATCGAGGGTGCCGCTGGTGTTGGTGAAGCTGAGGCCGTCGCCCTGGACGCGCCCTGGGCCTGGTGAGCCAACACCGATCGTTCCGGCGCTGACAGTGCCGCCGGCGCCGTTGGAGTCGAAGCGGACATTGTTGAAGGCGATGCCGCCGCCAGTGCCGCCGAGCACAGTGTTGTCGGCAAAGGACTGGATCTCGACCGAGTTGTCCGTCGCGCTGATGTTCTGGCCGGCAAAGGACGCGGCCAGCGCCGATCCCGTCGATTTCAGCGTATTGCCGTCGATCGAAAGCAGAAGCGTGTTGGCCGGCGCAGCTGATGTGGAGAAATCGAGCGCCCTGCCGCCGGCCGCGATGTCGTTGTTGCGGAGGAAGAAACTGGAGGCGGACGTCGCGTTGACGGCGACACCAGTGCCGGTGCCTGTGTTGCGGATGATGAGGTTCTGGAGGCCGCCGGTGACGACGCCCGAGCCTGATGTCGCCAGATCGACCACCGAGCCGGCGGTGTTGCTCTGCAGGATCGGCCGTAGCGTGTCGATGCCCGCCGGTGCCGCGATGATCGGCGAGTTTTGCACGGTGGTGAAATGGAACGCAGCCGAAGCGCCGGCGCTGGTATCGACGCCGAGCTGCGAGACATCGACGGCCGCGTCGTCGCTCTTGAAGGCGAGCAGTACCTGCCCGTCATCGAGCTGGAACGACGTACCGCCGAGGTCAATCGTCGCCTGGCCGCCGTCGACGTTCTTGTCGATGAGCACAATGACATTGGCGGTAGATGCCTGGGCGTTGGTATAGGTGCCCGGATTGAGCAGGCTGCCGTCGCCAAGGGCGGTGGCATCGGCGGTGACATAGTAGACCTTGTACGAAGACAGGTTCGACGTGTCGCCGCTGAAGTTGACGTCGTTGAAATTGTAGTCGCCCGATGTCGGCAGCGTGTCGGTGGCGTGGATGACCTGGCCGTTGCCGAAGGTCTCGATCTTCGATTCGGCCGGGCTGCCGCCGTCGCCGAACACCAGCCTGGCGTTGGTGGCGCTGGAGAACTGGACGCCCTGGGCGACCTTGGTGATGGTCGACGTCTGACCAGCAGGGCCAGGATTGTTGTTGAGGAGGTCACCGAGCTGGATCTTGCCGGTGCCGGTTGTCGTCGTGCCGGCCATGTCGATGCCGAGCGAACCGGTGGAGTTGCCGCCATCGACATCAAAATCGTCCGCCGTGATGGTGCTCGTGCCGAGCGCCGCACCGTTGAGGTCGAGGCCGACGGCGTTGGTGGCGCTGGCCGCGATCCCGATGTTCAGGCTGTCGAAGCTCAGCGCCGAACCGAGCGTGCCGGAAATGTCGACGCCGCGCGAGGTGATGTTCTGCAGGTTGACCGCGCCGAGGTCGATGGCGCCGCCGCCGACATTGTTGAGCGACACCCCGGTCGCGGCGCCGTTGCTCGAAATCGAATCGAAGGTGATGCCGCCTGCGCCGACCGTCGCGCTGTCGAGATCGAGCGCGGTGCCCGTGCCGGTGGTGATGGTGTTGCCGGCGCCGCTGACGCTGACCGTGCCGGCGGCGAAGGTGCTGGCGGTGAAGCCGGCGCCGCTCGAGGTGGTGATGACGAGGCCGCCATTGGTGAAGGCCAGTGTGCCCGTGCCCTGGGTCGGACCGATGCTGGGGAGCTTGACGATGGCGCCGTTGGCGCCGCTGCTGGTGTCGAATATCTTCGAGGTGCCGGAGAAGGTGGCCGTTCCCTCGGACGATCCGTCAAACAAGACGCCGACGGCGCTCCCGGTATGATTGATCGTGCTCGAAATATTGTACACGCCCTCGGCGTTGCCGCTGAAGGTGAAGACCGCTGTCCCCGGCAGTGCTACTGCCGAGGTCGAAACGACCGAACCGCTCATGTTGAGCTCGCTCCAGTCGCCGCCGCCGACTTGCAAGACGCTGCCCGCGCTGACGTTGATCGAGCCGGTGTAGTTCAGTGTGGCGTGGACAAGATCATTGCCGCCGGCGAGCGTGATCGCTGAACCAGTGGTGCTTGTCGTCGCGCCGATGCTGGCGCTGCCGCCATTCCCGCCAACGTTGACGGTCCCGCTCGAGGTCGTCAATGCGATACCGATCTCGGCGCCATCGATGTTCAGGGTGGATCCGGCGACATTGGCGATGTTTATGGTGCCGACCAGCGGCCCACCAATATCGAACCCTCTGTAGCTGACGTCGAGATCGGTCTTGCCGGTGAAATTGACCACGCCGGCGCCGCTCAGGCCGATCAATGAAGCGCCGATGTAGCCGGTATCCCTCAGGCCGCCAATGTTGACGTCGCCGCCGAGATTGATACCTCCAAGCAGCACACCAGCGCCGGTACTCGTGGATACGGCCGAGACGCTGTCGAAGGCAACGCCGCCGGCGCCGACATTGGCGCCGAACAAGATAAGACCGTCGGCGCCGGAATTGATCTCGTTGCCCGTGCCGGTGACCGTAACGGCGCCGGTGGTAAAATCTCCGAAGGCGATGAAGCCGGTGCCGGTCGTCGTCGTTATGTCGAGACCGCCATTGGTGAAATTGATCGCGGAATTGGTGTTGGGGGCCGGTGTGCCTGCGGGGAAATTGCCAACGAGACCCAGGCTGACGGCGTCCGTCGCGCCCGAGCTGATCACCTTGCTGGTGCCCGAGAAGGTGATCGCGGCCGAGTCGTTGCCGGCAATGACGATATTGCCGCCAGCGGCCGCGTTGGTATCAGTCAGGTTGCCCGACAGCGTCACCGAGCCGCCAGTCATGCTCTGGATCGAAACAGCCGCGCCGGTGCCGTTGCTGTTGATGGTGCCGGCATAGGAGATGATCGCGCTGCCGCCGCTCCCGGCAGTCGTCGAGCCGACATTGAAAGCCGTGTTCGCGCCGGTGTTGGTCAGCGTGCCGTCGCCAATGGTCACCGTGCCGGTCAGGTTCTGCAGGTTGATGCCGCCGCCGGTCAGCGTGCCGGCCGGTCCGCTGTTGGGCAAGGTGCCGCGCGTGACCGTGATGTTGCCGGCGCCGCCATTGGCGTCGAGCAGCGTGCCGGCGACGTTGATGTTGTTGTCTGCGATCGACAAATTGGTGTCGAGGCCGGCGACCTTGAATGCCGTCTGGCCGGCGGCGACATTGGTGACGGTGACGCCCTGGACGACGATGCCGCCGACATTGCTGAAGCCGGCAGCATTCTGGTCGATGGTGAAGACCGAACCGCTGCCGCCGGTGAAGTCGAACGCGGTGTCGCGCACCTGGTTGCTGCCGAGCAGCTGCAAGGTATCGCTGCCCGTGCTCTTGACCATGCCCTCATTGCCCGTGACGTTGCCGCCGGTGGCGCCGAGATTGCCCTGGACATTGACCGGCTGGACGGTACCGGAGGTGAGGATGGAGGCGCCGTTGCCGAAGCCGATGATCGACTGGCCGGAATCGAGCGTGAACGGGGTGCCGCTGAGATCGACGGTGCCGACAAAGGCGAAGTTCAGCGTGCCGGTCATGGCATCGGCCTCGGCGACCGTGTAGGTGGTCACGTCGGCGCTGAGCCCGTCCGTGTTGGCGTGGACGATGCCACCGCCCTGGGAAATCATGATGGTCCCACCGACCGCGCTGGCCAGATGGGCGGCGCCGGTGAAGTTGACGTCGTCGAAATCATAATTGCCGAGCGTCGGATCGAGCCCGATCGTATTGACGGTGTAGCCGCCGGCGGCGGCGCTGATGGAGGACTGCAGCCCATCGGCGGACGTGCCGTCGCCGAAGGTGAAGTTGGCGTTGGCCGAGGTCGCGGTGGCGCCGCTCGACGACAATTCGACGCCGACGCCGACATTGGAAATGCTGGAGCCGCGCAGGAAGGTGATGGTCTTGTTGCCGGTCGTCGACGACAGGTCGATGCCGCGCGAGGTCAGGCTGCCGGTGCCGGTGATCGTGGTCAGGCCGAAATCGGCCCTTGTCGAGGAACCGCTCGAGGAACCGCTGAAGTCGATGCCGGTCTGGTTGGCGCCAACCTCGTCGATCGTGGTCGTGCCGAAGCTGATATGTTCGTTGATGTCGAGGAACTCGATGCCGGCGGTGCTTGCCGCTCCCAGCGTAACCTGGGTTGTGCCGAAGGTGACCGTGCCATTGTCGGCAATGAAGATGCCGGTGCCGCCAGGCGTCGTCACGGTGACCTCGCCAAAGCTCGCCGATGCCGTGCTGGCGACATTGGTGACGGACAGGCCGGTGCCCGTGGCATTGGTGATCGACAGCGGCGCGGTCACGTTCAACGTCGCGGTGCCGCCGAGGCTGCTGACAAGCGCCCCGCCGCCACCCGTCGCAGACAGTGTCGAGCCGATGAAGCTGATCGCGCCGCCGGCCGGGGTCAGCGTCGATCCGACATCGAACAGATCGCCGGTGC
Source organism: Mesorhizobium sp. M7A.F.Ca.US.007.01.2.1 (assembly GCF_003998165.1). Taxonomy (NCBI): domain Bacteria; kingdom Pseudomonadati; phylum Pseudomonadota; class Alphaproteobacteria; order Hyphomicrobiales; family Phyllobacteriaceae; genus Mesorhizobium; species Mesorhizobium sp. M7A.F.Ca.US.007.01.2.1. The sequence goes on from NZ_RZQP01000144.1 coordinate 15,509, forward strand.
CGGTCGAGGTGACCGTACCGCTGAAGGTCACCGAGCCGCCGGTGGTGCCGTCGACCTTGACCGCCGCGCCTGGCGCGGTTGCCGAGCTGGAGACGTTGGCCGCCACACCGATCGTCGCGCTGCCGCCGGAGACGACGACGCCATCGCCGGTGCCCGAATTGGTGATGGTGCCGCCGAGGATCGTGATCGAGCC
>NZ_RZQP01000145.1:0-15593 GCF_003998165.1 Mesorhizobium sp. M7A.F.Ca.US.007.01.2.1
ACCCTACTCCCCTACTCCCCTACTCCCCTACTCCCCTACTATCGCACCAGATGCCGGAACGCCGCCACCACATCCTCATAGACATGGCGCTTGAACGGCACGATCAGGTCAGGAAGGTCCTGCATCGGCCGCCATGCCCATTTGTCGAACTCGGCGGTGTGGCCACCCGGCGGCGGATTGATCTGGATCTCGCTGACATCGCCGTGGAAGCGAAAGGCGAACCATTTCTGCGTCTGGCCGCGATACCGGCCCTTGAAGGCGATGCCGACGAGATGCTCAGGCAAATCATAGTTGATCCAGTCCGGCGCCTCGGCCAGTAGCGAGACGCCGCGCATGCCGGTCTCCTCATAGAGCTCGCGCTCGGCCGCCTGCAGGGGCTCCTCGCCCTCGTCGATGCCGCCTTGTGGCATCTGCCAGAGCTGCGTCGTGCCGGCAAATTCGCTGTCCGGTTCGGCAATGCGGTGCCCGACCCAGACCAGGCCCTCGGCATTGAGGATCATCAGCCCGACGCAGGGTCGGTAAGGCAGCGTTTCGCGGTCGATTTTGTTCGTCTTTGGCATCAGTCACTCTTTCCAGCCGTCTTCCGAGGGCTAGCCTTTTTGCGGATCGATAGCCACCGCTGAAATCGGCACGATCTCGATGCCGCGCTTCTTGGCCTCGACCACCCAGGATGACACGGTATCGACCGTCAGGTCGAAGGCCGAACCGATGCCGACGGCAGTGCCTTTGGCCCGCGCGGTCGCCTCCAGGCTGTCGAGCTTCTTCAGGATTTCGCCGCGATCCTGCACGGCATCAATCGCCATGTCGCCGGCGACGAAGGGCACGCCGTCTTTCAGCGCTAGATCCGGCGCCAGACTGCGCGCCGACGAGCCGTCATCGATATAGGCGAGGCCGCGTTTGCCGAGCTCGGCGATGAACGGCTCCATCGCCGCCGCGTCAGCGGAAAAGCGGGCGCCCATATAGTTCATGACGCCGGTATAGTTGGTCGTCCGCGACAGCGCCCAGTGCAGGCTCTTCAGGTTCTCGTCCGCGCTCGCCGCCACCGTCAGCGTGTTGCGTCCCGGATTGACCTTGGGATAATCGAACGGTTCGAGCGGCACCTGCATGACGATCTCGTGGCCGCTCTGCCTGGCTGCCTGCATCCAGCGGCCGATGCTGTTGCCTTGCGGCGCGAAGGCCAGCGTCACTTCCGCCGGCAGTTTGGCGATGGCCGCCTGGGTGCCGGTCTGCGAAACCGAAAGCCCACCGATGACGATCGCCACCCGTGCGCCGCGCCCGCCCGACCAGGGCCGCGCATAGACGTCGAACGGCCGCCTGCCATCGGCGGCGCGCACCGGCAACGGCCCGGTCTCGCTGGCCTCGATCAGCGCCTTGTCTGGAATATGCGCGACCTTCAGGTTCTGGCCGACGGTCGACGGGTCGCGAATGACGATCGCTGCCTTGGGCGGCCCATCGCCCTCCTCCGTCTGCACATGGATGATCTGCGGCCCACCTGATTTGACCGGCGCCTCCGGCTTCGGTGCCGCCGGGGCCAATGCAGGCGGCGCGGCGGCAGGTTCGGCCGCCGCGGTCACTTTCGGCGTTGAAACGGCAACCTGTTGCGGCTTACGAAACGGCTTTTCCCTGAGCGCGATCGCGCCGGAGATGCCTGCCACCACCAGCACGGCCACTGTCGCCATGATCGCACCGCCGCTGAGCTTGCCGGCGGCGCGCGGCGGCCGGACTGCCTGTCCGAGCGGGCGTTCGATGTCCTTGCCGATATCAGTCAAGCGTAATCCCCGGGCGCATGGCTCCGAAGGCGAAGCCACTTCGAAACGGCATGCGCGAATTCATCAATCCCGGCGCACCCCCGCGCCATGCCTTGGGAGCTTTGCCTCGCCCCCGAATCAAACTGCCGGAACCTTTCGGTCCCGGCAGCATCGCATTGCTTCCATCATGCTCAAACAGAAAGATGGAGCGGCGCGTGCGCCGCTCCAGATGCTTACTGGTTGAGAACCGCCTTTTGCGGATTGGGCGGGAAGGACGGATCGGTCTTCTGACCGCGCAGCAGCTGCTCGGCATAGATGAGCTGCAGATCGTCCTTCGGATCCGGTGGCACATAGGCCGCAGAGCCCGAACCCGTCGTGCTCTCGTCGGCGCCCTTGATATGGCCCTTGAGATCGGATTCGCCACGCGTCAGATCCCTGCCCTGCAGTTCCGGCGGCAGTGGCTGTTCGACCTTGATGTCGGGCGTGATGCCCTTGCCCTGGATCGACTTGCCGGACGGCGTATAATAGAGCGCCGTCGTCAGCCTGAGCGCACCATTCTCGCCGAGCGGAATGATGGTCTGCACCGAACCCTTGCCGAAGGACTGCGTGCCGACCACCGTGACGCGGCGCAGGTCCTGCAGCGCGCCGGCGACGATTTCCGAGGCACTGGCCGAACCGCCATTGACCAGGACGATCATCGGCTTGCCGTTGATGTCGTCGACCTGCTTGGGCTTCGCGTCGAAGCGGGTGACGTCCTTGGGGTCGCGGCCGCGCGTCGAGACGATCTCGCCGCGGTTGAGGAAGGCATCGGACACGCTCACCGCCTGGTCGAGCAGGCCACCCGGATTGAGGCGGAGATCCAGAACGTAGCCCTTCAGCTTGTCGTCGGGAATCTGCTTCTTGATGGTGTCGATGGCGTTCTCGAGGTCGTCGTAGGTCTTTTCGGTGAAGGAGGTGATCTTCATGTAGCCGATGTCGTTCTCGACCCGGAACTTGACCGCCTTGACCTTGATGATGTCGCGCACGACCGTCAGTTCGATCGGCTTGTCGGCGCCCTGGCGCAGGATGGTCAGCTTGATCGGCGTGTTGACCAGGCCGCGCATCTTGTCGACCGCATCGTTGAGGGTCAGGCCGCGAACCTCTTCGCCGTCGATCTTGGCGATGTAGTCGCCGGCCAGCACGCCTGCCTTGGCGGCCGGCGTGTCGTCGATCGGCGTGATCACCTTGACCAGATCGTTCTCCATGGTGACTTCGATGCCGAGGCCGCCGAACTCGCCCTTGGTCTGGACGCGCATATCCTGCGCCTGCTCGGCATTCATGTAGGAGGAGTGCGGGTCAAGCGAAGCCAACATGCCGTTGATGGCATTCTCGACCAGCGACTTGTCGTCGGGCGGCGTCACATACTGTGCCCGCACGCGCTCGAAGATATCGCCGAAGATCGCCAGTTGCTTGTAGGTCTCCGACCCTGCAGCGTTCGCCGCCGAGCCGGGTGCGCCATAGACCAGGCTCATGGCGGACGCGCCCATCAGCGCACCGGCAAACAGAAGCGACAGTTTCCGCATTATTCACGTCCTTCCAGAAAAACGGTCCGCCCACCATGGGGCCGGATCGACGGGTTTTCCATCCTTGCGGAACTCGACATAGAGTTCCGGCGTGGCATTTCCATTCTTCGAAACCGAGGTGCTCGCCACCCGGGCCTCTCCCATCGCACCGATCGGCTCTCCTGCAAGCACTGATTGACCGGTCGCGACGCTGATTCTGCTCATCCCCGCCAAAACGACATGATAGCCGTCGCCCGCGTTCAGGATCAAGAGTTGACCATAAGAGCGAAACGGCCCCGCATAAAGCACATTTCCATCCGCCGGCGCGGTAACGATGGCTCCCGATTGTGTCGCAACCATGTCGCCTAGCATCACCGCGCCGTTACCGTCGTCGGCGCCGAATCGCCGCTTGATGCGGCCGGTCACCGGCAGTGCGATCTGTCCCTGCAGCGCCGAAAAGGGCACCGCGGCGGCAAGTTGGTTGCTTTCCGGAACGGGCAGCGACGCCAGTTCCGCCGGCGCGGATGTCTTGTCGCCATCCGCCGTCTTCTGCTCAGCGGCCTTGGCGGCATCGGCGGCCTTGCGGCTCTTGTCGGCCTGCGCTTCGAGCGAGGCGATCAACTCTTTCAGGCTGCCGGCCTTGGCCGCCAGCGCTTCGGATCGCTGCTTTTCCGCGGCCATTTGCGTTTGCGTGTCGGCTTCGAGCTTCTGCTTGGCCTCCAGCAGCATGCCGAGCCGCTTCTTTTCCGCCGTCTGGTCGCCGACCGCCGCCGTCAGCCGCGCCCGTTCGGCCTCGATCGAGGCCGTAATCCTGGTCTGTTCCTTGAGATCGGCAAGCAGGCTATCGGTCTGTTGGCGCAGTTCCGGCACCACCGCGCCGAGCAGGATGGCGCTGCGCACCGACGACAGCGCGTCCTCGGGCTTGACCAGGATCGCCGGCGGCGGGTTGAGGCCCATGCGCTGCAGCGCGCCCAGCACTTCGGCCAGAACGTCGCGCCGCGCCATCAGCGAGGCGCGGATCTTCTGTTCCTGGCCCTTCAACCCTTCCAGCCTGGCGCCGATGTCCTCGATGTCCTGGCCGAGCTTCTGCTCGGTCATCGCCGACTGGATCAATGCGGCGGTGATCGAGGCGTGATCCTTCTTGATCGTCGCGATGTCGGCGGATAGCTTGGCCAATCGTTCGGACGACAGCGTGATCTCCTTCGAGACCCGTTCATATTCGGCCCGGCTCTGGTCCGGATCGGGAGCCAGGTCGAGCGTGTTTTCCGCCCGCCCCGCATGCAGCGACAGCACAAGCACCGCCGCCGCGATTCCGCAGCGCGCGCGCCATGAGCCCGTTCTTGATTTTCTGTCTTCAGACATTGAAGCCCGACTCTATGCGTGGCTTCGTTAACGAACGATCAACCATGTTCGAAACCGCCCACTCCATGCAATGTTACGTTGGCATTGGGGCGGAAATCCGGGTGTGTCGCACCAATTCACCGGCTTACGAGCGATGGTAGGGATGTCCCGAAAGGATAGTGGCCACACGATAAAGCTGCTCTCCCAGCATCACGCGCACCAGTTGATGCGGCCATGTCAGCAATCCGAACGACATCACCAGTTCGGCCTGGTCGCGCAGCGACTGATCGTGGCCGTCGGCGCCGCCGATGGCGATGATCAGCGCCTTGCGGCCACCGTCACGCAACAGGCCGAGGCGCCCGGCGAAATCTTCCGAGGAAAAGCTTTTGCCGCGTTCGTCGAGCAGGATCAGGGCGGTGCCGGGCTGCAACTGCGTCTGCAGTTTCTGGCCTTCCTCACGCCGGCGCTCGTTGGCAGTCTGGCCGCGCCCCTCGGCTATTTCGGCAATGCCGCCAAATTCAAGCCCCACCGCCGGGCCGCTCTTGGCGAAGCGCTCGAAATAGCGGTCGGCCAGCAGCTTCTCGGGGCCGGCTTTCATCCGGCCCACGGCATGAACTGATATCTTCATCCTTGCCTTGTAAGCCGCGCGAACGACTTAGTGGAGCGTTTCTTCCTCGAGGTCCGGCGCCTGCCACATCTTTTCGAGATTGTAGAATTCGCGGACTTCGGGGCGGAAGACATGGACGATGATGTCGCCAGAATCGATCAGGACCCAGTCGGCGCCGGACAGCCCCTCGACGCGCGCGGTGCCGAGACCGGCATCCTTGATCGCTTTGAGAAGATGATCGGCGACAGCCGCGACATGACGGTGCGATCGGCCCGAAGCTACGACCATATAGTCGCCGAGGCTCGATTTCCCCTGGATGTCGATGGAGACAATGTTTTCGGCCTTGGAGTCTTCCAGACTGGCAAGGACTGTCTTGATGGCGCGGGACACGGCGTCGTCTACGCTGATCCTGGCCGGCGAAGGCATGATATCGGCCTTCTTCCGCAGTGCTGTTCTCAGTGTATTTCCTTTCGCAGCAAGAACAACCAAATCACCCCTTGAAGCAGGTGACACCACTTAGATAGGCAGAGTTCCCTGACAGTTTCAAGACGGGACCCTGCCTCGCACGAACGTATTGTCGCTCCTGTGGTTCCGCCGCACACCGGAAAAGATCGGAACCCTCGCCGTCGGCATGGGTTATCGGCTCACCGACCAACCGGATTTCCCCCATGCCGATCGACCCGCAAAACGCCTTCCTCAGCGTCCAGGCTGGCCTCGCCCAACTGAGCACGCTGATTGTTTCCTACTCCTTCTCGGCCATCGGTGCCGTTATCCTCTTGATCGTCGGTTATATCGTCGCCGGCCTTGCCGAACGTTCGATCTTCGCCGGTCTCGGCCATATCCATGGTTTCGACGCGACGTTGCGGCATTTCTTCTCCAAGATCGTCCGCTATGCCATCCTGATCCTCGTCACCATCATGGTGCTCGGCCAGTTCGGCGTGCAGACGGCCTCGATCATTGCCGCGATCGGTGCCATTGGCCTCGCCATCGGCCTGGCGTTGCAAGGCACGCTGCAGAACATCGCGGCCGGCATCATGCTTCTGGCACTGCGGCCGTTTCGCATCGGCGAGTCCGTCGAGGTCGGTTCGATTGCCGGTACGATCGAGGAGATCGGCCTGTTCGCAACCAAGCTCAGGACGGCCGACGGGGTCTACATATTGGCGCCCAACTCGACGCTGTGGAACCAGCCGGTGCGCAACTTTTCGCGCAACGGGGTGCGCCGCAGCGACATCACGCTGAGCATCGGCTCCTGGAACGACATCGACCGCGCTCAAAAGACATTGCTTGCCATTGCCGCCGCCGAACGGCGGGTCAAGCGTGAGCCGGCACCGATCGCTTTCGTCGCGACATTGGGCGATAGCACCGTTTCGATTGCCTTGCGCTACTGGACATCGTCGGCGGACTTCTTCGCCACCCAGACCGATCTCACCAAGCGCGCCAAGCAGGAATTCGATAGCGAAGGCATATCGATCCCGCTGCCGCCACCGGAAGCCCCGTCGCCGGAAGCCCGTCGACAATAGTCGGGTGGCTCAGTGCCGGCCCTCATCGTCCGGTGCGAAGGCGAGTTCGACCGGCAACGGCGCCTGCGCCGTCATCGGTGCGAAACTGCCGGTTTCGCCGACCGGGACCGCACGCGTCGTGAACACACGCAAAAGCACGAACAGGCAGAAGGCTGCGGCGATGAGAACAGCCACATAGATGAAAGCCTGCGTTCCGAAGACGGCCGACAGCGCCGTCACGATGCCGGGCACGACGAAGCCCGACAGCGACCAGGCAAACAAAAGCGAACTGGACAGCGCCACCATGTCGTCCTTGCCGGCGCGGTCGGCGGCGTGCGCACTGGCCAGCGAATAGATCGATTCCGAAGCGCCGTCCCACACGATGTAGATCACAACCAACGCGGCCAGCGCGCCGCCATCGAACCCGAGTGCAAACAGGCCGGCGACCATGGCGAGCGCGGATGCGGCGATCAGCACATAGCGGCGGTCGGTTCGGTCGGAAATCCAACCAAGCGGGATCTGCAGGATCAGCGTGCCGAGAGGCATCGCCGAAAGCAGCAGCGCCACGTCGGCCTGGCTGTAGCCCTTGGCCGTGGCGTGGATCGGTGCGAAGCCAGCAATCGACATCGACAGGCCGCCGACGGCAAGCATGCCGGCGACGCCGACCGGTGAAACCCGCCAGGCACGGCGCAGCGCCACCGAGGCCGCCTGCGGCGCCGGCGGCTGGGCAAGTTTGGTCATCCCGACAGGGAGGATCGACAGCGCGGTGAAGACGATGCCGATCAGCGGCGCATCCGCTGTCCTGATATCGACCAGCGCTAGCGTCGCGTAGCCGACGCCGAGCCCGGCGACATAGGCAACGTAGAAGAAAGCCATCACCCGGCCGCGGATGGCGTTGGCAACGGCATCGTTCAGCCAGCTCTGCGCGACGATGAACAGGCCGCATATGGCAAAGCCGTAGAGCGCGCGGGCGGCTATCCACAGCAGCGGAAGGACCCCGGCGCCGACAGCGGCGTTGGCCAGCGCGATCAGCGCCGACAGCACCATGAAGGCGCGGGCATGGCCGACCCTTCGCACCAGCGGTCCGGTCAAGATGCAGCCGGCGAGCCCGCCGGCCGAAAGCCCGGTGATGATCAGCCCGGCCCAGGTCGGATCGAAACCCTCTGCGCCAAGCCGGACCGGGATATAGGCAAACATCAGCCCGTTGCCGACGGCAATCAGCGCCATCGACACGATGACGCTGGCAATCGCGATCAGCGGCGTGGGCTCGGCGCCCTGCTCGGCTTCGCTGCGGTTTTTCCTGGGAATCGACATGCCTGCTCAGGATTGCCCATGAAACGGGCAAAGGAAGCGATAAAAGCGACATGGCCGGGCGGCCGGGCTCACCCCTTCGCCAGCTTGCGGATCGCGCTCGATGACAGCGACGAGCGCGGGCCGTGAATGAAGGTCCAGGCCGGCGCCTTCATGCGGGCAAGCCGCGGCGCATCGCCCTCGTCGATGCGGGCATAGTCGAAGGTCTTGGCGACGACCGAGGACAGGAACGACAGCGTCGCGCCCGGGCGGTCGATGACGGCGATCGGGAAGGTCATGACGATCTCGCGCCAGCGCTGCCAGCGATGGAAATCGCGCAGGCTGTCGGCACCCATGATCCAGACGAAATCGACACCGGGGTTGCGCGCCTTGACCAGCGCCAGCGTATCGGCGGTGTAGCGGACGTGATGGGCGGCTTCGAAAGCGGTGACCTTGATCTTCGGGTTCTTGGCGATCTGTTCCGACAGCTGCAGCCGTTCGCCCAGCGGCGCCAACTCCCTGGTGTTCTTCAGCGGATTGCCCGGCGTCACCATCCACCACAACTGGTCGAGCGCCAGGCGTCTGAGCGCGATCTCGGCGACCAGCGCATGGCCGGCATGCGGCGGATTGAACGAACCGCCGAACAGGCCGACGGCAAGGCCTTTCTCGGCGTGCGGCATTTTGAGATAGTGGGAGGAGATAGCCTCCTTACCCTCGTCCTTGTGGGGAGGGTCGATCCGCGAAGCGGAGCGGGGTAGGGGTATCGCGGAATTCAGCGTCGTCCCCCCACCCGGCTCGCTGTGCTCGCCACCCTCCCCACAAGGGGAAGGGTAAGACCAGCGCTCAAGGTCTCACCTGTCCCGACCCGCGCACACGGTATTTGAACGACGTCAGCTGTTCGACGCCCACCGGTCCGCGCGCATGCATCTTGCCGGTGGCGATGCCGATCTCGGCGCCCATGCCGAATTCGCCGCCGTCGGCGAACTGCGTCGATGCGTTGTGCAGCAGGATCGCCGAATCGATCTCGTTGAAAAACCGCTCGACGGCTTGCGCATCCTCGGCGACGATCGCCTCGGTGTGATGCGAGGAAAACGTCTCGATATGCTCGATCGCACCACCGATACCGTCGACCAGTTTTACCGCGATGATGGCATCGAGATACTCGGTGATCCAGTCGGCATCGGTCGCCGGTTTGGCGTCGAAAAACACTTTCAGCACCTCGGCATCGGCATGGATTTCGCAGCCGGCGGCGCGAAGTGCATCAAGGATCGGCACCAGATGCGTGGAGGCAACCGCCCGGTCGACCAGCAGCGTCTCTGCGGCACCGCAGACGCCGGTGCGTCGCATCTTGGCGTTGACGGCGATCCTGACAGCCATATCGAGCTTGGCGGAACGGTCGATGTAGAGATGGCAGATGCCTTCGAGATGCGCGAAGACCGGGACCCGCGCCTCGGCCTGCACCCGTCCGACCAGGCTTTTGCCACCGCGCGGGATAATGACGTCGAGGTTGCCGCCCAACCCCTTCAGCATTTCGCCGACGGCGGCGCGGTCGGTGGTCGGCACCAGCTGGATGGCATCCTCCGGCAGGCCCGCTTGCTTCAGCCCTTCGACCAGGCAGGCGTGGATGGCGGCGGAAGAATTGAGCGAATCCGAACCGCCGCGCAGGATCACCGGATTGCCGGCTTTGAGGCACAGCGCGCCGGCATCGGCGGTGACGTTCGGGCGGCTCTCATAGATGACGCCGACGACGCCGAGCGGCGTGCGCACGCGCTCGATATGCAAACCGTTCGGCCGGTCCCACTGCGCGATCACGTCGCCAACCGGATCCCGCAGCGCGGCGATTTCGCGGATGCCGTCGGCCATGGCGCGGATGCGCGCCGGATCGAGCTTCAGCCGGTCCATGAAGGAGGTGGAAAGCCCGGATTCATGACCATTCGAAACATCGATGGCGTTGGCGTCGAGAATGTCCTGCTCACGGGCCACAATCGCCTCGGCCATGGCCAGCAGTGCGGCGTTCTTGGCGGCGGTTGTGGCAATGGCCAGCGGCCGGGCGGCAGCGCGGGCGCGCCGGCCGATATCGGCCATCAGCGCGACAGTGTCATCCCCGGATTTTTCATGCAGTTTCAGCATGGCTCATCCTCCGCTTACATCGCCACCGACCGTGACTTGGTCACCGGCCCCTGTTTGGTCGCCGGCCCGTACTTGGTCACCCGAATGGCTCACCACAAGGTCATCGCGGTGGATCATCGCCGAACGCGCCTCGTAGCCGAGCACGGTTTCGATCTCGGCCGTCTTCAGGCCCGCGATCCTTACGGCATCGGCGGCATCATAGGCAACCAGCCCGCGCGCGATCTCGCGGCCCTCGGGCGACAGGATCGCCACCGTGTCGCCGCGCGAGAAATTGCCGCTGACCAGCTTGACGCCGGCCGGCAGCAACGATTTGCCCGACAGCAGCGCGCCGATGGCGCCGGCATCGACCGTAAGCCGGCCGGCCGGCTCGAGCTGGCCGGCGATCCAGGTTTTGTAGCCCTTGACCGGGTTGCTGCTCGGCCGAAAGAAAGTAGCGCGCTCGCCGCGTTCGATCGCCATCAGCGGCGACAGCCGAGTGCCCGACGTGATGATCATCGCGGTGCCGGCGGCGGTGGCGATCTTGCCGGCATCGAGCTTCGTGCGCATGCCGCCGCGCGACAGCTCGGAAGCGGCCGCACCCGCCATCGCCTCGATATCAGGCGTGATGCGGTCGACCACCGGAATGAATTTGGCGTTGGGGTCGCGCGCCGGCGGCGCGGTGTAGAGCCCGTCGATGTCGGAAAGCAGCACCAAAAGATCGGCGCCCATCATGGTGGCGACGCGGGCCGCCAGCCGGTCATTGTCGCCGTAGCGGATTTCGGAAGTCGCCACCGTGTCGTTCTCGTTGATGACCGGCACTGCCTTCATCTTCAAGAGTGTCGAGATCGTCGCCCGCGCGTTGAGATAGCGGCGGCGCTCCTCGGTGTCGCCGAGCGTCAGCAGGATCTGGCCCGATTTCAGGCTGCCCTTGCCGAGCGCGTCCGACCAGGCGCCGGCCAGCGCGATCTGTCCCACGGCTGCCGCCGCCTGGCTCTCCTCCAGTTTCAGGGCTCGCTTGCCGAGGCCAAGGATGGTGCGGCCAAGCGCGATGGCGCCGGACGAGACGACGAGGATTTCAGCGCCGCCCTGGGCCAGCCCGGCAATGTCGTCGGCGAGCGAAGCCAGCCAGTCGCGCTTCAGGCCCGTCGCGCGGTCGACGAGCAGCGCCGAGCCGATCTTGACGGTGATGCGCCGATATTTTCTCAGCGACTGCATGACCCTATTTGTCCCAGCGCGTCTCGACCGGCGCCGCGATCTGCGCGCGCGCCTCAGCAATCACCGCCATCAGCGCCCGCTGCACCGCCTCGACGCCCTCGCCGGTGACCGCCGACAACAGCATCGGCGCGCGGCCGGCAGCGCGTTTCAGCGAGGCGACCTTCTTCTTGCGCGCATCGGCGTCGAGCGTGTCGACCTGGGAAAGCGCCAGGATCTCGACCTTGTCGGTGAGGCCATGGCCATAGGCGTCGAGCTCGGCTCGCACGGTCTTGTAGGCCTTGCCCGGATTTTCCTCCTGCGCCGAAACCAGATGCAGCAGCACACGCGTGCGCTCGACGTGGCCAAGGAAGCGATCGCCGATGCCGACGCCCTCATGCGCGCCTTCGATGAGGCCCGGAATGTCGGCGATGACGAATTCGCGCGCGTCGATGCGGGCAACGCCGAGGCCGGGATGCAGCGTCGTGAACGGATAGTCGGCGATCTTCGGCTTGGCTGCGGTGACCGCCGCCAGGAATGTCGACTTGCCGGCATTGGGCAGCCCGACCAGCCCGGCATCGGCGATCAGCTTCAGCCGCAGCCAGATGTTGAGCTCTTGCCCCGGCAGGCCGGGATTGGCGCGGCGCGGCGCCTGGTTCGTCGAGGTCTTGAAATGCTGGTTGCCGAAACCGCCATTGCCGCCCTTGGCCAGCAGAAAGCGCTGTCCGACCACGGTCAGGTCGCAGATCAGCGTCTCGTTGTCTTCTTCGAACACCTGCGTTCCGGCCGGCACTTTCAGCGTGACGTCGGCGCCCTTGGCGCCGGTCATGTTGCGGCCCATGCCGTGGACGCCGGTCTTGGCCTTGAAATGCTGCTGATACCGGTAGTCGATCAGCGTGTTCAGCCCGTCGACCGCCTCCAGCCAGACATCGCCGCCGCGGCCGCCGTCGCCGCCATCCGGCCCGCCGAACTCGATGAATTTTTCACGCCGGAACGACACCGAACCGGCGCCGCCGTCACCGGAGCGGATGTATACCTTGGCTTGATCGAGAAATTTCATGAGATTGTACAGTTTCTACTAGTGGCTTTGCGGCATTGCTCTAAACCTTGGCCCTTGCTCTAAACCAAGGCGCGGCGAAGGGCGAGGCCGTTTTGTGACAATGGCCATGTGGGGTTGGCCGGAGAGACGTCGGAATGAAGCTTGTAACCTACAACATCCAGTACGGCATCGGCCTCGACGGGCAGTACGATGTCGGGCGCATCGCCGATGCCGTGCGCGGCGCCGACGTGATCGCTTTGCAGGAGGTGACCCGCAACAATCCTCGGAATGGCGGCCGCGACATGGTCGCCGAGATCGGCGAGGCGCTGCCCGACTATTTCGCCGTCTATGGCAGCAATTTCGAGGCCAATATCGGTTCGCACATCGACAACGGCCGTGCCGTCACGAAAACCTTCCAGCTCGGCAACATGGTGCTGTCTAGGACGCCCATTCATCTGTCGCGCAACCTGCTTTTGCCGCGCAGCCGCAGCTTCGAGATGATGAACTTCCAGCGCGGCGCGCTGGAAGCGCTGATCGAGACGCCGCTTGGTTTCATCCGCTTCTATTCCATCCATCTCGATCACCGCAGCCCCCTCGAACGCGCCAGCCAGATCCAGTTCCTGCGCCAACGCATGCTGAACTATGCGCTCGAAGGCGGAGCACTGTCCGGCGTCGCCGAGATCGGCCTGCCGGAACTGCCGCATCCCGAAGCCTTTGTCGGCATGGGCGATTTCAACATGCTGGCCGGCTCACCCGAATATGTCGAACTCGCCGGCCGGCCGGACCATGAATTCGGCATGCCGCTGACCGCCGACTTCGCCGTCGATGCCGCCTTGCGGCTGAACGCCACCGGCGACGATCTCATCAGTTGGGTCGATCCCAAGCAACCCACCGATCCCAGCCGGCACAAGCGCATCGATTATATCTTTACCAGCGCTTCGCTTGCCAGATCCCTGCAGCGTCTGTGGGTCGACCGAAAGGCAGTCGGCTCGGACCATCTGCCGGTGTGGGTCGAACTGGGCTGATGGCCATTCATCTGGCGGCGTTTTCGCGTTCGACGATCGCCATCATGATCGTATCGCGGTATTCCCCGTCGACATGGACGGCATCGCGCTGCACGCCCTCCCTGACAAACCCGACCTTGTCGTAGAGAGAGATGGCGCGAGCATTGTCGGAATGCACGGAGAGTTCGATGCGGACGAAACCGGCCCTGCGCGCTTGCGCCAAGGTTGCATTGATGAGCCGCAGTCCAAGCCCTCGCCCCCGATAGGGAGGAACAATCCCCATCCCGAGGGAGCCGCGATGGGCATGGATGAGCCGATCATGGCGTGAGATGTCGCACCAGCCGACGACCTCGCCACGAACAACGGCCACGAACCCCGGATCGCCTCTCCCGATACGATCCATTGCGAAACTTCTGACTTGATCCAGCGGTGGCGCCTCAAGGAAGGACAAGTACTTTCGCTCACGCGCTACGACATCGAGCGCGCGATGAAAGCTTTCGATATCCCCAGGCGTCATCGGCGCGATCGCGGCCGTTTCAATATCGCTGCTGTCGACCATTGGTTTGACCGTCGTCATCCATCAGAAATGCACCCAGTTCCGCAGGCTGGTCCAGGTCTTGCGATCGAGCCGGTAGCGCTCGACGGGAACCTGGCCGGCGACGATCGAGTTCAGCATGCCCTGGCCGGCATACTGGAACCCGCACTTGTGGATGACGCGGCGCGAGGCCGGATTGATGACCCGCGTCGAGGCATGCAGGACCTGGATCGACGTCCTCTGGAAGGCGAGATCGACCAGCGCGTGCGCTGCTTCCGTCGCATAGCCCTTCTTCCAGTGCGGCTCGCCGATCCAGTAACCGAGCTCCAGCCCGCGATCGGTGGTGTTGAGGCCGGCGCAACCGACGAAGGTGTCGGTGCCGGCCAGCGTCAGGGCATAAGCAATGCCGGCCCGGCGCGATTTGGTCATGGCCAGGAAAGCGCGCGCCTCGGCCTCGCCATAGGGGTGCGGCATGCGTGCCAGCATTTCGGCGACATGGCGGTTGTCGGCAAGCTCGACCAGCTGCGCGATATCGCCCTCGTGGGGCGCCCGCATCACCAGCCGCTCGGTGACCAGCACCGGGCAGTCTATCGCGTAACTTTCGTCTTCTGAGTCTTCCGCTTCGGCAACCATTTGAAAGTCCTCCAGGCACAAGAAAAAGGGGAGATGGAAACCCATCTCCCCTGATCCTTTTCCTGGCTTTGCCAGACACCGGTTCCCGAGATGGGCGCCGGTGTTCTAGTGCGGAACCGGCTACTCCGCGGCTTTGGCAATCGGGTTGACCGATACGTAGGTTCGGCCGTTGGCTTTTTTGTTGAACGTCACGGCGCCGGTCTCGAGCGCAAAAAGCGTATGGTCCGTGCCCATGCCGACATTGACGCCGGGATGCCACGTGGTGCCGCGTTGACGAATGATGATGTTGCCCGGGATGACGGCTTCGCCGCCGAACTTCTTCACGCCCAGACGCTTGGAATGCGAGTCGCGACCGTTGCGCGACGAGCCGCCAGCTTTCTTGTGTGCCATCTAACTAACTCCGTTGCGCCGCAAGGCGCCTAAAAGGCCTTATGAACGCGTTCGCGTTCCGTTTCAAGTCCGATCCGGCGACCTGGTCGCCAGAAAATTACTTCGCCGCCAATTCCTTGGCCTGCTCGCGCCAGTCCTTGATCTGGTCGGCGCTGAAGGGCATGTGCTCGTCGATCTTGGCGACATCCTTGTCGGTCAGCTTGGCGAGCTGCGCGAAGGTGATGATGCCCTGCTCGTTGAGATCCTTGGCCGCGACCGGGCCGATGCCCTTGATCACGGTCAGATCGTCCGGCTCACCCTTGGGCGCCTTGAACAGCGGCGCTGCCGCGGTCTCGGCTGCCTTTGTCTCGGCTGCCTTGGCCTTGGGCTCCTTCTTCGGCGCGGCTTCCGCCTGCACCTCGGTGGCGGCCTCGGCCTTCACCTTCTTCGGCGCCTTGACCGCTGCCGTCTTCGTCGGCTTGGCGCCACCCAGCAGGATCTCGGAAATCCGCACGGTGGTCAAAAGCTGGCGATGGCCGATCTTGCGGCGCGAATTCTGCCGGCGGCGCTTCTTGAAGGCGATGACGGTGCGGTTCTTGCCCTGCTCGACGACTTCGGCGGTGACCACCGCGCCGTCGACGAACGGCGCGCCGAACGTGACATTCTCGCCTTCGCCATGTGCGAGGA
>NZ_RZQP01000146.1:0-15568 GCF_003998165.1 Mesorhizobium sp. M7A.F.Ca.US.007.01.2.1
GCATTCCGCGTGGCCAGTTCGAGGCGTCGCAGGCGCTTGGCCTGCCGTTCCTCCTGACCTTGCGCAAGGTGGTGCTGCCGCAAGCGATCCGCGTCGTCATCCCGCCGATGACCAGCAACTGCGTCTCGATGTTCAAGGACACCTCGCTCGCCTCCACCGTGGCGCTGCCGGAACTCTTGAAGGAAGCGACCAACGCGCAGTCGCTCTACGCCAACCCATCGCCGCTGATCGGCGCCGCCCTTGTCTATCTCATCTTCCTCTGGCCGATGGTCCGCCTCGTCAGCCTGCTTGAAGAGCGCTTCAAGACCGAAAAGAAGCGCTGACCTCGCCAACCGATCCCACCCCGTCCAAGCCCTCCGCAGGAGCCTACCCGTGAATAAGCATCAAACCGACAATGCGAATGCCACCGCGTTCCCCGTCGACACCATCCGCGCCATGTTTCCAGCCTTGCAGCGGGCCGGCGATTTCATCTTTTTGGACAACGCCGCCGGCGCGCAGATCCCGCAGAGCGTGCTCGACGCGGTGACCAATCATCTGGTTTCGCACAATGTGCAGCGTGGCGGCCGCTATGGCCGCAGCGTCACCGTCGACCAATCGGTCGCCGATGCGCGGACAAGCGTCGCTCTGCTCATCAACGCCTACAGCCCGGCGGAAATCTGCTTCGGCATGAATGCCACCTCGTTCATCCGCCTGGTCAGCCTCGGCATCGGCCAGATGCTGCAAGAGCGCGACGAGATCGTCGTCACCGACATGGATCATGACGCCAACATCGCGACTTGGCTGGCGCTGGAATCGGCCGGTGCGAAATTCAAATGGTGGCGGATGCGTGAGGACGGCAATCTGCATGTCGACGATCTGCGTCCGCTGGTCTCGGACCGCACCCGCCTGGTCGCCTGCACGGTCACGGCGCACTCGATCGGCTCGATCGTCGATGTCGCTGCGGTGGCTGGGATCGCGCATGCGGCCGGCGCCGAAGTGTTCCTCGACTGCGTGCATTACGGGCCGCATGGACTGATCGACGTGCAGGCCTGGGATTGCGACTATCTCGTCTGCTCCGGCTACAAGAATTTCTCGCCGCATATGGGCTTCCTGTGGGGCCGTTTCGAAACGCTGAAGCGGCTGCCGACCTTTCGCGAGGACTTCATCCCCGACGAGCCGCCCTACAAGGTCGAGGCCGGCACCTTCATCTACGAGAACGTTTCCGGCATGGATGCGGCGGTGCAGTATCTGGAACTGATCGGCCGCAATCTGGCGCCGTCCAACAACCGCTCCCGACGCGAAAACATCGTTGCCGGCATGGGCGCCATCCGCGACTACGAGCTGGTGCTGGCGCGCGAGATGCTGGCCGTGCTGAAGGATTGCGGGGCAACCATCTACGGCGTTGCCGACGAGGCGCGCATCCATGAGCGCGTGCCGACCTTCTGCTTCAACATCGGCAAACTATCGCCGCAGCGGGTCGTCGAGGAAATGGCCGAGATGCAGATCGGCATCCGCGACGGCCACATGTACGCGCCACGGCTGATGAAGCGTCTCAACCTCTCGATGGACAGCGGCGCCATCCGCGCCTCGCTGGTCCACTACAACACGGTCGAGGAAGTCCGGCGCTTCGGCGAAGCTCTGCGTGCGATTGTCGCGAAGTTGTCCCGAGCTGCGGCCTTCGGGCCGGTCGAGTAGTAGGCTGCGGCTACATTGGGGGTCGTAATCCTGGGGTCTGCGCGACGCTTCGCCCTAGGCCCTGTACTGATAAATGAAAAAGGACTGCGATAGGTGGAAAACTGCCCTCCCAGCATGCAAGATGGCTGATGGCCAATTTATCGTTCCAGCACTTGAACACCGATTGGAATGCCGAGCCCAATGCTCCTGACATAGAGCTGGTAGTCGAAGGCAACAGCGTCCGCCTTTCCTTTCGTCTTAACCCGTGGGCCTACAGTGCCGAGCCTGGAGAAATTGCGACGCTACGATTCCTCGGCTGCAGTCGTTTTCGTTGGGACGCGACGAACGATCATGCATGGTTTGCAGGAAAAGGGCTTTACGGCGGTCAGGCTCCGAAATGGGGCGAGTTCTACGAGGTTATGGGCGACACTCGGGTCGTCGAGGATGACGATTGGGATGTCTTGTCGGCGGATTTGCCGACCTCCCGTCAATTCCTGTTCTACTTCCGTGACGACACAATTGAGATCGTGGCTCAAGATTGGTTGCTGACACGGGAAACACCACTGGCCGCTGAGGACCCCTCCGGCTGAGACTTTCATACTGCGGCGGAATCTGATTCAGACTCCGCAATAATATGAAGGTCCCGGTCGAAAAACGACTCCATTGCGGATCTACACCCAAGGATATATGCTGTCGCAGCGCGCCTAGGCATCCCGCTTCACCATCGCGCATGTTCCATGAAAGTAAAGAATAGATTCGACTCGCTCATGCACGCGGTCTGTGCTGGTCATGGGTATTGCGGAGGAATGCACGGCGACAAATTCATGCATGTCACCGATTTTATCCCTCAATCCGGTGATGTCACAGCGGACCAATTCGTGGAATGGGTCTTTCTAGCTGAAATTGAGAACAAGAGTGAGCGAATGTCCCCCAGATGGGATCGGCATCGCCAAAGGATACGAAGCTATTTTGTTGAGTACATGGGATCAGACGTCATCGATGCCAGCCAATTAAAATGGGGTGTAGAGGGCTAAGCCAGCCCCTTTGCCCTGCTTCCCAATCATCGCGGTCATACTGCATTTATGAGTTCACGACCTAGGATGACGAAAAGCCTCAGGCGGCCTTCTTCTTCGCCAGCCTCGCTTTGATCGACGCGACGTCGGCGCGCGGCGTCGCGGCGAACAGCGTCCTGGTGTAGCTGTGCTTGGGGTCGGCGAAGACCTCGTCGCGCGAGCCGTATTCCACCGCTTCGCCGAAATACATCACCATCACATCGTCGGCGATGTAGCGTACCACGGACAGATCGTGGCTGATGAAGACGTAGGTCAGCTGGAACTCGTCCTGCAGGTCGGCGAGCAGGTTGAGCACCTGCGCCTGCACCGACAGATCGAGCGCCGAGACCGGCTCGTCCAGCACCAGCAGGCTCGGATTGAGCATCAGCGCGCGGGCAATGGCGATGCGCTGGCGCTGGCCGCCGGAGAACATATGCGGATAGCGATTGTAATGTTCGTGACCGAGCCCGACCTTCTTCAGCATCTTCATCGCCAGGTCGCGCCGCTCGGCCGCCGGCTTGTCGGTGTTGATCAAAAGCGGCTCGCCCAGCACGTCGCCGATCTTCTGGCGCGGATTGAGCGATCCGTAGGGGTTCTGGAAGACGATCTGCACCTTGCGGCGCATCTCCTTGGTCAATCCGCCCTTGGCGATGTCGACCTTGTTGCCGTCGATGAACAATTCGCCCGATGTCGCCGGATCGATCAGCGTGATGATGCGGGCAAGCGTTGACTTGCCGCAGCCGCTTTCGCCGACAATGGCCAGCGTCTTGCCCTTGTCGACCTTGAACGAGACGCCCTTGACCGCGTGCACGGTGCGCGGCCCGGTGAACAGGCCGCCGCCGATGTGGTAGTCGCGGACGATGTTCTTGCCTTCGAGAACCGTGGTGCTCATCAGGTGGCTCCCGCAGCAGAAGGCGCCGGCTCGAACATCATGTCGGAAACGGTCGGCAGCCGGTCGCCGACGGCGTTTTCCGGCAAGGCCGACAACAGCGCCCGCGTGTAATTGCTCTTTGGCGATTCAAACAGCGACAGCACGTCGGCCTCTTCCATCTTGCGGCCCTTGTACTGGACGATGACGCGGTCAGCGGTCTCGGCCACCACGCCCATATTGTGGGTGATCATGATCAGGCCCATGCCGTATTTGGCCTGCAGCGAAACCAGCAGATCGAGGATCTGCTTCTGGATGGTGACGTCGAGCGCCGTGGTCGGCTCGTCGGCGATCAGCAGTTTCGGATTGCAGGCAATGGCGATGGCGATCATGACGCGCTGGCACTGGCCGCCGGACATCTGGTGCGGGAAGGAACTCAGCCGCTCTTCAGGGTCGGCGATGCCGACCAGCTTCATCAGTTCGATGGCACGCGCCCGGCGCTGGGCGCGGTCCATGCCCATGTGGAAGCGCAGCACCTCCTCGATCTGGAACCCGACGGTGAAGCACGGGTTGAGGCTGGCGATCGGCTCCTGGAAGATCATCGAGATGTCCTTGCCGACGATCTTGCGGCGTTCGGACGGGCTGAGCTTCAGCAGATCGACGCCGTCGAAGGCCATGCGGTCGGCCTTGACGGTTGCCGTGTTGGGCAACAGCCCCATCACCGCCAGCATCGACACCGACTTGCCGGAGCCGGACTCGCCGACGATCGCCAGCACTTCGCGCGGCTCGATCGACAGGTCGATACCTTGCACGGCCATGAACGGTCCGGCCGCGGTGTCGAAGGAAACGGTGAGGTTCTTGATCTCGAGCAGAGGCATGCTCAGGACCTCTTCAGCTTGGGGTCGAGCGCGTCGCGCAGACCGTCGCCGATCAGGTTGATGGCAAAGACGGTGATCAGGATGGCGAGGCCAGGGAAGGTCACCACCCACCAGGCGCGCAGGATGAACTCGCGCGCTTCGGCCAGCATGGTGCCCCATTCCGGCGTCGGCGGCTGCGCGCCCATGCCGAGGAAGCCAAGGGCCGCCGCCTCGAGGATGGCGTTGGAGAAGGACAGCGTCGCCTGCACGATCAACGGCGCGATGCAGTTTGGCAGGATGGTGACCAGCATCAGCCTGAGATGGCTGGCGCCGGCGACCTTGGCCGAGACGACATATTCGCGGGTCTTTTCGGCCATCACGGCGGCGCGGGTGAGCCGGGCGAAATGCGGCTGCAGCACGAAGGCGATGGCGATCATGGCGTTGACGAGGCCGGGGCCAAGCACCGCGACCAGCACCAGGGCCAAGAGCAGCGACGGGAAGGCCAGGATGATGTCCATGATGCGCATGATCAGCGTGTCGACCCAGCCGCGGCAGTAGCCGGCGAGCAGGCCGAGGATGACGCCTGAAATCAGCGCTGACGTGACAACGACGAAGCCGATGGCGAGCGAGAAGCGCGAGCCGTAGATCAGGCGCGACAGCATATCGCGGCCGACGGCGTCGGTGCCGAGCAGGAACTGCGCATTGCCGCCCTCCTGCCAGGCCGGCGGCGTCAGGAAGAAGTCGCGGAACTGATCGTCCGGCGAATGCGGCGCCAGCAGCGGCGCGAAAATGGCGATCAGGATCAGCAGCGCGAAGACGAAGAGCCCGATCACCGCGCCCTTGTTGACGGAGAAGTAATGCCAGAACTCGCCGAACATCTGCAACCTGGCGTCCTGCGGCTTGACGACGGTCGCGGCTTCGATGGTGGCGGGGCCTTCATTGCTCATGTCAGTTGGCCCGGATGCGTGGGTTGATGACGGCGTAGAGCACGTCGACGATGAGGTTCACCGACATGACGATCAGCGCGATCAAAAGCAACCCGCCCTGCACGGTGAAATAGTCGCGCTTGGAAATGGCGTCGATCATCCATTTGCCGATGCCGGGCCAGGAGAAGATGCTCTCGGTCAGGATGGCGCCGGTGAGCAGCGTGCCGACCTGCAGGCCGATGGTGGTGACGACCGGGATCAGCGCGTTGCGGAAGGCGTGCAGGCCGATAACCCTACGCGGCGCCAGGCCCTTGGCGCGCGCGGTGCGGACATAGTCCTCACCCAGCACCTCGAGCATCGCCGAGCGCGTCTGCCTCGCGATGACGGCGAGCGGAATGGTGCCGAGCACGATGGTCGGCAAGATCAGGTGCGACAGCGCCGAACGGAAGGCGCCCTTCTGGCCCGAGATCAGGGAATCGATGGTCATGAAGCCGGTCACCGGCTTGAAGAAGTAGAGGAGGTCGATGCGGCCTGAAACCGGCGTCCAGTGCAGCATGCCGGAGAACACGATGATCAGCAGCAGACCCCACCAGAAGATCGGCATGGAATAGCCGGCCAGCGCCGTGCCCATGGTCAGTTGGTCGAACCAGGAGCCGCGGCGGATGGCAGCGAAAATGCCGGCGGCCACACCCAGGATGACGGCAAAGATCATGGCGAAGATGGCGAGCTCGACCGTTGCCGGAAAGCGGACAAGGAAGTCCTTGAGCACCGGTGTCTTGGTGGAAAACGAGGTGCCGAAATCACCGCCGAGGATGTTCGTCAGATAGGTCAGATATTGTTGCCAGATCGGCAGGTCGAAACCGAACTGGTGCATGAGCGCCGTGTGGCGTTCGGGCGACAGGCCGCGTTCGCCCGCAAGCACCAGCACCGGATCACCGGGCAGGATGCGCACGAAGCCAAAGGCGAGGATGGTTATCCCGATGAAGGTCGGGATGATGAGGGCGAGCTTGCCGAGGATATAACGCAGCATGGCGGGCGAGTGGGGGCGTCACCACATGGTGGCGCCCCCGTTTCGCAACCTTATTCGGCGATATCGACGCCGTCGAAGCGGTGGATACCGAGCGGATCCATCGCAAAGCCGGTGACGGTCTTCTGCATCGGCATGAACACCTTGGAGTGAGCGAGCGTCGCCCAGGGTGCCTGTTCCTTGAAGATGACCTGTGCCTGTTCATAGAGCTTGGTGCGCTCGGCCTGATCCGAAACGGTCTTGGCCTTGTTGATGAGCGCATCGAAGTCCTTGTTGCACCATTCCGCGCGGTTGTTCGAACCGACGGAAGCGCAGCTCAGGAGCACGCCGAGGAAGTTGTCCGGATCGCCATTGTCGCCGGTCCAGCCGACGATGACGGCGCCGTCGTGATCGACCGCGGAAGCGCGCTTGAGGTATTCACCCCAATCGTAGCTGACGATCTCGACGGTGACGCCGACCTTGGCGAAGTCCGCCTGGATCAATTCGGCGGTGCGGCGCGCGTTCGGCATGTAGGGGCGCGACACCGGCATGGCCCAGACGTTCATCTTGAGGTCCTTGACGCCGGCCTCTTCAAGCAGCTTCTTGGCTGCATCCGGATCGTACGGATCGTCCTTCACTTCCTTGTTGTAGGACCACATGGTCGGCGGGATCGGGTTGACCGCCACCTGGCCGGCACCCTGGAAGACCGCGTCGATGATGGCCTTCTTGTTGATGGCCATGTTGAGCGCCTTGCGCACGCGCACGTCGTCGAACGGCTTCTGCTGGGTGTTGTACATCAGCGCGCCGACATTGAGGCCTTCCTGCTCCTCGACCTTCAGGTTCGCATCGGCCTGCAGGCCGGCGATGTCGGCCGGTGCCGGGTACGACATGATGTTGCATTCGCCGGCCTTGAGCTTCTGTGCGCGCACGGCCGGATCGGTGGTGATGGCGAAGACCAGATCGTCGATCTTCTGCTTGCCGCCCCAATAGTCCGGGTTGGCCTTGTAGCGGATGGCGGCGTCGGTCTGGTAGTCGACGAAGATGAACGGGCCGGTGCCGATCGGCTTCTGGTTGAACAGCTCAGGCGTCTTGTCGGCCTGCAGCTTGTCGGCATATTCCTTGGAGACGACGGAGGCAAAATCCATGCCCAGCGTCGGAATGAAGGTGATCGCCGGCTCCTTGAGGGTGAACTTCACCGTCAGGTCATCGACCTTCTCGACCTTGGTGATGTTGTCGCCGAACTGGTCATTGTAATACTGGTAGGCAATGCCCGGAATGTACTGGAACCAGGGACCGTTCTTGTCGACCTGACGTTCGAACGAGAACACCACGTCGTCGGCGTTGAAGTCGCGCGTCGGGGTGAAATAGTCGGTGGCGGCGAACTTGACGCCCTTGCGCAGCTTGAAGACATATTCCTTGCCATCGTCGGAGATCGTCCAGCTTTCGGCCAGGCCCGGCGAGGTCGTCGTCTTGCCGTGATCGAATTCGACGAGGCGGTTGAAGACGGTGCGCGAGGACGCGTCGAACGTCTGGCCTGCGGTATACGGCGCCGGATCGAAACCTTCCGGCGAAGCTTCCGCGCAGTAGACCAGAGTTTTCGCATTGGCCATGCCGCCCAGGACGCTTGCAGCCAGCAACGCGGCTGCAAAAGTCAGCTTCTTATTCATTGAGCACTCCCTGATGTTCTTCCAAGCCCCTCTATCAGGCTCGCGAAGCGCGCATATAAGCACCGTTTTTCCGGCTTTGGAACACCCCGTTTGCTTACCCCGCGGGAAGCAGGAAAAAAATCCGCAACTTTGCCAAATTGCAGAAAAAATTAGCCGTTTCTTCCGTTCACGAGATTATTAACAGCCGAATTTTTTTATTGATCGCCAGGCTGACGATATAAATGTTCCCGGCGCTTCCGAGCGGCCGTGGGATGCGTCAGGACACCGCCTGGAGCGCTGGCGGCGGCAAAGACTTTCGACGGCAAATCTTTCGCCGCGTTGCCGCAAGGGCAAGACTTGCACGCTCACCAAGGGAGGCAATACATAGGGTGTAGCGGCCGCAGCGGAGGACGCCCTTGCCAATTCAGGGGCGAGTGCGGCACGGATGAACAAGACTTGTCCAGGGAGGAACGGTTGGCAAAAGCATCAAGGACGACGGCGCCGGTGAAAGCGGGAGCCAAGGCGCCGTCGAAAGCAGCCGGTACTGCCAAGCCGAAAGCACCCGTTGCCAAAGCCGCCAAGCCGAAGGCGGCCGCGGCACCTGTAAGGGCAAGCACAAAGCCGGCGGTGAAAGCCCCGGCCAAGGCTGCGGCCGGAAAGACGGCGCCGGGGCGTAAAGCGGGTGCGGCAAAGCCCGCTGCCAGGCCGGCCTCGAAGGCCGCGGCAGCGGTGAAGGCCCCACCGGCGGCAAAGCCGGCCGACGCCACCGCCAACCGATTGCCGAAAGCGCTGACGGCGCTGGCCGCCGGCTTGCCGGAAAAGCCGTGGCTCAAGAGCTATCCGAAAAACGTGCAGGCGGAGATCGGCGCCCTGCCCTACAGCTCGATCGGCGATTTCCTCGTCGCCGCCTGCAAGCAGTTTTCCGCGCAGCCGGCCTTCACCTGCATGGACAAGTCCATCAGCTACACCGATGTCGAGCGGCTGTCGGCGGCCTTCGGCGCCTACCTGCAATCGAAGGGCCTGCAGAAAGGCGCGCGCGTCGCGCTGATGATGCCCAACGTGCTGCAATATCCGGTGGCGATGATGGCGATCTTGCGAGCGGGTTATGTGGTGGTGAACATCAATCCGCTCTACACGCCGCGCGAGCTCGAACACCAGCTGAAGGATTCCGGGGCGCAAGCCATCGTCATCCTGGAGAACTTCGCCAACACCTTGCAGGCGGTGATCGCCAGGACCGCGGTCAAGCATGTGGTGGTCGCCGCGATGGGCGACATGCTTGGCGGGCTGAAGGGCACAATCGTCAATTTCGTCGTGCGCCGCGTGAAGAAGATGGTGCCGGCATGGTCGCTGCCCGGCCATGTCAAGTTCAATGCCGCCATGAAGGCCGGCGCCGGTATGGGCTTCAGGCCGGCCAAGGTGGCAGCCGACGATGTCGCCTTCCTGCAATATACGGGCGGCACCACGGGCGTCTCGAAGGGCGCCACGCTGCTGCACAGCAACGTGCTCGCCAACGTCGCGCAGAACGCGCGGTGGATGGAGGACGCCTACACGATCAAGCCGAAACCCGCGCATCCCAACTTCATCTGCGCGCTGCCGCTCTATCATATCTTCGCGCTGACGGTGAACGCGCTGATGGGCATGCAGCAGGGCGCCCGCAATGTGCTCATTCCCAATCCGCGCGACATCCCAGGCTTCGTCAAGGAATTGCAGAAATATCCGGTGCACATCTTTCCCGGCCTCAACACGCTGTTCAACGCGCTGCTCAACAATGAGGATTTCCGCAAGCTCGACTTCAAGCCGCTGGTGCTGACGCTGGGCGGCGGCATGGCGGTGCAGAAGGGCGTCGCCGAACGCTGGAAGGCGCTGACCGGATGTTCGGTCACCGAAGGCTACGGCCTCTCGGAAACCTCGCCGGTGGCCACCGCCAACAAGTTCACCGCCGGCGACTTCACCGGCACCATCGGCTTGCCGCTGCCCTCGACGGAGATCGCCATCCGCGACGAAGACGGCAACAATTTGCCGCTCGGCGAGGTCGGCGAAGTCTGCATCCGGGGGCCGCAAGTGATGGCGGGCTACTGGAACCGGCCGGATGAGACCGCCAAGGTGATGACCAAGGACGGCTACTTCAAATCCGGCGACATGGGCTTCATGGACGAGCGCGGCTACACCAAGATCGTCGACCGCAAGAAGGACATGATCCTGGTCTCGGGCTTCAACGTCTATCCCAACGAGCTCGAGGAAGTCGTGGCGATGCATCCGGGCGTGCTCGAAGTGGCGGCGATCGGCGTGCCGGACGAGCATTCGGGCGAGGTGCCGAAACTGTTCGTGGTCAGGAAGGATCCGGCGCTGACCGCCGAGGCACTGACCGCCTTTTGCCGCGAGAACCTGACCGGCTACAAGCGGCCCAGATACATCGAATTCCGCACCGAACTGCCGAAGACGCCGGTCGGCAAGATCCTGCGGCGAGCGCTGCGCGAATGATTGCAGCCGGCGGCGCGGATGCCGTAGATGCACCTTGCCGTCCTGACCCGGCAGAGTTCATCAGGACGAACATGCGCCTCGCCCCGGTGCCGTCGGTGCCTGAGATCCAGCTTTTTACACCGCACCCGGCCAGTGGCCTGAGACGGCTTACCGATACGCACCAAAGCGCTGACGACGATGACGACACGATCGAGGCGGACAACAATGGACCTGAGCCGCAGCCGCCTTACTGGGCTTACGTGTGGGCCGGCGGCGCGGTGCTTGCGCGCCATATACTGGATCATCCGCAAACGGTAGCCGGTCGCCGCGTGCTCGACCTTGGTGCCGGCTCCGGCCTTGTCGGCATCGCCGCAGCCAAGGCCGGTTCGCGCGAAGTGATCGCCGCCGAGATCGACCGTAACGGCGTTGCCGCGATCGGCCTCAATGCCGCGGCCAACGGCGTCGAGATCGCCATTGTCGACAAGGACATTACCACGGGTCCCCCGCCGGCGGTCGAGCTCGTGCTTGCCGGCGACGTGTTCTACGGCCCTGAGGTTGCTCTGCGGGTTATCCCGTTCCTCGACCGCTGCCTGGCGGCCGGCATCGAGGTGCTGGTCGGAGATCCCCGCCGCAACGACCTGCCGCTGTCCCGGCTGCGATTGCTCGCCGAATACAAGGTGCCGGATTTCGGCGACGCGAAGGGGGCTGCGACGAGGCTTAGCGGCGTCTTTTCGTTTGAGGAGGGAGCGCGCTGACGCCACAGAGCAAGCCTAAATTCTACTCATTGTGGACAAACATCGAGGGCAGAAAATAGATTCGACTAGCCGTTGGTCGGAGAAGTCGAGTGGCGTGGATTAAAGTTGTTCAACGTATCGGTTTCACAGTTTGCCCAAAATGCGAAAATCGGGGCTTCGATCTTCAGCCAGGCGAAGACATCGACAGCGCAAAGCGCCAAGATCAGGTGCGGCAAATGCGGGTACGTTTGTTCTGCTGATGAGTGGCCCATTGTGTCCGAAAACAAACCAGAAGCTCGATAGTTTCCATGGACTGCTCCCCCATCTCGGCCATTGGCAGAAAATCCCGAGGTGAATCGAGTTTGACCTAGCCTTTCCCGTCAGATCGTCTCCCTGACCCGCGCCGAGAGAAAATCCGGCAGGTCGGCGACCGAATCCAGAACCACATCGGCAATGCCGGCCAGCGATTCGCGGGTGCCGGTGCCGGAGAGCACGCCGACCGCCAGCCCGCAGCCGCCGGCACGTGCCATTTCGAGGTCGTGCCGGTTGTCGCCGACCATGGCGATTTCCGCCGGCTTGAGGCCGGTGAGATCGCTAAAGGCCTGGATGGTGTCGGGCGCCGGCTTCGGATTGGCCACCGCGTCGTAGCCATAGGCCGCGTCGAACAATTGAGCGACGCCGAGCGTGACCAGCGTCTTTTCCGCGCCGCTGGTCGAATCGTTGGTGGCGACGCCAAGCCGGTAGGATTTCCTGTGCAGTGCCGTCAGCGTATCGACGATGCCCGGCAGCGCCACGGCCATCGCCGAGCCCTGTACGGAGGTGATCTCGTTGAAGCGGGCAACCGCAAGCATCTGATCCTCGTTGGACAGGCGTGGGAACCACAATTCGACGACGTCGAGATTGGTGCCGGAGGCAAAGATGGAGTCCGGCTTGAAACGCTTGTTGGCGAAATCGAAGCCGGCAGCGGCCAGCAGCCTGTCGGCTTTCCAGCGATCGCCTTCCGACGCATCCATGGCCATGAAGTCGGCAACGCCGAGCCAGGTGGCGTTGAAGTCGACAAGCGTGCCGTCCTTGTCGAACAATATTCCCTTGATGTCTGCCAAGCTTTTCACTCCGAGCCACGCAAATGCTGGATGAATCCCACAAGGCCAGCGGTCGATGCATCCCGATTGGCGGCACTTTCCTTGCCCTCCACGACAGGCAACAGGCCGGTGGCCAGTTCCTTGCCGAGTTCGACGCCCCACTGATCGAAGGAGTTGATGTTGAACAGCGTGCCCTCGACGAAGACGCGGTGCTCGTAGAGCGCGATCAGCCGGCCGAAGGTGCGCGGGTCGAGCTTTCTGTAGAGGATGGTGACCGAGGGACGGTTACCCGAGAAGACGCGGTGCGGCGCGATCTTGTCGACCTCGGCCGGCTTCATGCCCTTGGCCAGCATCTGGGCGCGCGCCTCGTCCAGCGTGCGGCCCTTCATCAGCGCTTCCGACTGCGCCAGGCAGTTGGCGAGCAGCAGATCATGCTGGTGCTTGAGATCGGGCTCGTGGCCGACGGCCGCGGCAAGGAATTCGACCGGGATGAAATCGGTGCCCTGGTGCAGCAGCTGGAAGAAGGCATGCTGGCCGTTGGTGCCGGGCTCACCCCAGACCAGCGGTCCGGTCGGCGTCGTCACCGCCGTGCCTTCGAGGGTGACGCTCTTGCCGTTCGATTCCATGTCAAGCTGCTGCAAATAGGCCGGCAGCCTGGACAGGCGCTGGTCGTAAGGGATGACGGCGCGCGCCGGGTAACCGCAGATCACGCGATGCCACCAGCCGACCAGTCCCAGCAGCGCCGGCAGGTTCTCCTGCACCGGCGCGGTGCGGAAATGCTCGTCCATCTCATGCGCGCCATCAAGGAAGGCGCGAAAATTCCGCGGGCCGACAGCGATCATCACCGGCAGGCCGATGGCACCCCAGAGCGAATAGCGGCCACCGACCCAGTCCCAGAAGCCGAAGACGCGATCGGGCGCGATGCCGAACTTGGCCACCAGGTCGAGCGCGGTCGAGACGGCGGCGAAATGCTTGCCGACCGCTTCCTTGCCGAGCGCCTTCTCCACCCAGTCGCGCGCCGTCTGCGCATTGGTCATCGTCTCGACGGTGGTGAAGGTCTTGGAAGCGATGATGAAAAGCGTGGTCTCGGCGGAGAGGCCCTTCAGCGTGTCGTGGATATGGGCGCCGTCTATGTTGGAGACGTAATGCGCGCGCGGCCCGTCATGATAGGGCGCCAGTGCCAGCGTCGCCATGGCCGGGCCGAGATCGGAACCGCCGATGCCGATGTTGACGATGTCGGTGATCTTCTTGCCGGTGGCGCCGGCCGCCTTGCCCGAGCGCACGGCATCGGCAAAGGCGCCCATGGCGTCGAGCACGGCGATGACGTCCGCCTTGACGTCCTGGCCATCGACGGTGACGCCCTTGCCGGTCAGGTTGCGCAGCGCCGTGTGCAGCACGGCACGGTCCTCGGTGACGTTGATCTTCTTGCCCGCGAACATGGCGGCGCGGCGGCCTTCGAGATCGGCGGCCTGCGCGAGCTTTTCCAGCTGCTCCATGGTGGTCGCGTCGACCGCGCACTTCGACCAGTCGAGCAGCAGATCGCCGTCGGTGGCGGAGAATTCCACGAACCGCTTGGGATCGGCGGCGAAGGTCTGGCGCATGCTGGCGGGCGCCGCCGCGCGGTGGTCGCGCAAGGCGGCGAGCTGTTTTTGAAAGGACGATTGATCCACTGCCAAACTCCGAGACCTCGAGCCATCATTACGGACCGGATGTTTCCGGCGCGTGTCGTCGCGACAATCTATCGGGCCGAACTCCACCCGTATCAATGCGCAGCGATGACGCACACCCACACGCCGCCATGACGCACGATGTCATCGCCGGGATGAAGCGCCGCGTCACCCCACGATGCCGCAACGCGGCATCAAAAGGACGTGAAGGATCACTGGCATAAATCCCAACGATCAGAAAAATTGATTGGCGCAACCCCTTGTGCCACGGTTACGTTCGGCTGGTCCAGCCAAACGAAAAAGGCTGGCCATCGAGGAAATCTCCCATGCCACAGCGAAACGACACGGCGATATGGTCCGGCCTGTTCCGGATTTCGGCCGAATCCGGCCAAACCCTGCAGGCGCAGATCCGCCAGGCCATCGTAGCCGCCATTCTCGACCGCCAGATCGCCGCTTCGATGCCGCTCCCTTCCTGCCGCATCCTGGCCGAAAAACTCGGCGTCGCGCGCGGAACCGTGGTGCTGGCGTTCCAGCAGCTCGTCGACCAGGGTTTCCTGGTGGCGCGCGAGCGGCGTGGCCATTTCGTCAATCCCGATGTGCTGGCGACACCGGCCAAGCCGCACCAGAAGGCGCCCGACCAGGCCAATGAGATCGACTGGAAGGCACGCCGCAAGATCGCCGCAAGCGACATGCCGCCGCCGGCCAAGCACGAGAACTGGATCAAGTCGTCCTATCCTTTCGTCTACGGGCAGTTCGACCCGGCGCTGTTCCCGACCGCTGAATGGCGCGAGTGCAACCGCATGGCGCTTGCCGTGCTGGAAATCCGCAACTGGGCATCCGATATGGTCGACCGTGACGATCCGCTGCTGATCGAGCAGATCCAGGCGCGGCTCCTGCCCCGGCGCGGCATCTTCGCCAATCCCGACGAGATCATCGTCACGCTGGGCGCCCAGAACGCGCTCTACATGCTGGCGACGCTGCTGATGTCCAAGGGCTCCAAGGTGGCGATGGAGGACCCCGGTTACCCCGACGCGCGCTCGATCTTCCGCCTTGCGGGCGCAGAGATACAGCCGGTGCCGGTCGACCAGTCCGGCATCGTAACTGCTTCTATTCCCAATGATTCCGGCTTCGTCTTCGTCACGCCCAGCCATCATTGCCCGACCATGGTGCCGTTGTCGGCGGAACGGCGGCAGGATCTTCTGGCGCGCGCCAACCGCTACAACCAGATCATCATCGAGGACGGCTATGACAGCCAGCTTCTCGACGAGGCACCGCAGCAAGCGCTGAAGAGCCTCGATCGTTCCGGCCGCGTGGTCTATGTCGGCTCGATGTCCAAGACGCTGGCTCCCGGCCTGCGGCTCGGCTACATCGTGGCGTCCGCCGGACTGATCGCGGAGCTCCGGGCGCTGCGCCGCTTCATGCTGCGTCATCCGCCGGCCAACAATCAGCGCGCCGTCGCACTGTTCCTGTCGCTCGGCCACCACGAGGCGCTGGTGCGGCGGCTGTCGTCAGCCTTCGACGAGCGGCGCAAGCGGCTGGTCCATGCGATTTCCGCCTTCCTGCCGGAATGGCGCTCGACCGATTCGGCCGGCGGTACGTCGCTGTGGCTCGAAGGGC
>NZ_RZQP01000147.1:0-15548 GCF_003998165.1 Mesorhizobium sp. M7A.F.Ca.US.007.01.2.1
TCGGACAGGCGGTCGATCCACAAACGCCCATCGGGGTTGAGCATCACTTCGACGATGCTCGCATCGTCGAGATAGCTCGCGATCGCGGGTCCGAGCGCAGTGCGCAGCATGCGTGCGCCGCGCGCCAGACCTTCTGAATTGTGATGCGAAGCTGCCATCCTGTCCCCGTTTCGATCCGGGGAACATGGGCGGCCCCTGGACGGGGATGATTAAGAGAGCCGCATCTCGAGTGGTTTCAACACCTATATCGAGGCGTAGTGGCGTAGCGTGCAAATACAGGAGATTGGCGGTGCCGACCTGTAATCAAGGCTGACGATCTTCAGGCAAGGGCGGCGCTCGCCCTCAATTGTGCCCTCGTCGGCAAAGCCGTCTGATCAAGCGGCTTCAGCACGAGTTGACCGTCGAGGCTTGTGGCGAACCACCACGTCGACCTTGTAGTCGAGGCGGTCCAGACAGCGAACCAGCCTGTCTATTGAAAACTTGCCCGTGCGCCCGGTCACGATGGCCGAGACGTCCGGCTGCTTCATCCCGAGCAGTTCGGCCGACTTCGCCTGAGTCAGGCGCCGGCGCTTGATAATGGCGCGGATCTCGCGGGCCAGCTTGGCCTTGAGCAATTCCTCTTCGGGATTGTCAAAGCCGAGGTCCGCAAACACGTTGCCGCTGCTCACTTCGGCGGTGATGTCTTCTGTCATGACTTTGTTCCTTTCCCATAGTTTTCGCGGTAGTGCGCCTCGGCCGCCTTCAATCGCACTGTAACGACATCGATTTCGTGCTTGGGTGTCTCCCTGCCCTTCTTCGACTTCTTCTGGAAGCAATGAAGCACGTAGATCACCCCGGCAAAGCGCACGGCATAGACGGCACGGTAGGTATCTCCGTCGAAGTCGTCGACCACCTCGAGGATGCTGCGGCCCCCAAAGCCTTTCAGGGCTTTGACAGCCGGGTGCTCCTCACCATTCTGGGCGTCGTTGATTGCGACACCCATCAACCGGCGAACATCGACCGGAAACTCGCGCAGGTCGGCCTTCGACGACCCCATCCATACTGCGGGCTTTTGATCTTTCATTGTCTCTTGCCTTATAGCATACAGACTATTATTTTCAACGATAAATCCTGGCACCGCTTAGCAACCGAAAATAGTCGATTCGGGTCAAACCGGCTGTTTTTTCCAAGGGATCATAGAAGCTCTTGAAGGCGTGGTCTTTCATGCAATCACGGATCTCAAATTGCGGATTTCGCGCCAGATGCGTCCCGCTGCTGCAGCGGCGATGACTGAAGATGGTTCCCGTGCAAAGCGACCCGGCCCTGCGGCTTGTGCCAAACTCGACAGGTCGGCAAAGCGTGATCTATGACAACAACACGTCATTCCAACGCTTTGATATCTTTTGACATATCGAGCATGCCAAAATCTCAGTCCGCCCGTCCATTTAGCCCACGGGCCTGCCGGGCTGGAGTGTGTCCAGGCCGCCATCGATGTCCTCGGAGATTTCCTGTCGAAGCTTTGGACCTTTCGCCAGGCGCCGGCCGAGTGCGGTGACGAAGGCATCATAGCGCTCGCCGGCCTTGGCGTGGGCGGCCTGCGCCGCGGGCTCGGGCAACGCTGGTGTTGTCGCCAGCCAGAAGCGGACGAAAACGGCGAGCGTCTCCACGGCAATCGCGACATCGCGCTCCTGGCGTGTGATACGGCGATCGATTTGGTCGAGCCGCTTGGCGATCGCCGCCTCCTGTCGCTCGGCGGCATCGGGTGAGAGGAACGACTCGATGGCCGCCTCCGCGACGAGCGACCGTGAAAAATCACGGCGCGCCGCATGCTCGGCGAGCCTGCTCATGACCCTCGGATCGAGATAGACGGACAGGCGTTGTTTGCGGGGTGACTTTGCCATGGGAGCCTCACAAATCCACACCGTCGCCGGGGTCGAGGGACGCCTGCCGCGCAATGCCTTGCATGAGGCGCGTCAATCGACGATTGCGGGCAACATCGTCCTCGACGTCGTCGAGGTGATCGATCTCGAATTCGTTCTCGGTCGTTGGCTTCACGACCGGCTCGACGCGACTGAGCTCGGGTTGCCGACGACGCTCGGATTCAGTCAGGTCCTCATCCTCGGCGGCGGGCAATGATGTGGCGTCGGCAATCTGGGGACGGGAAGGCAGGGGCAGTTTGGTCCAGTCGTCCGGTCTCCCCTCCACTGCGCCCACCAACGCCGGGGGCGGCAAGATGCGCTCCTTGAAGCGAGCATCCTCATGATAGCGCGCCTTTTTGGCGCGGATCGGCGGCGCGCCCGAGACCATGACGATCTCGTCGGTGGCCGGCAGCTGCATCACTTCACCAGGCGTGAGCAGCGGGCGAGCCGTCTCGGAGCGGGAGACCATGAGGTGGCCGAGCCACGGCGAGAGCCGATGGCCGGCATAGTTCCTCATGGCCCTCATCTCGGTCGCTGTTCCGAGTGCATCGGACACGCGCTTGGCGGTGCGCTCGTCGTTGGTGGCAAAGCTTACCCGGACATGGCAATTGTCGAGGATCGAGTTGTTGGCACCGTACGCCCTCTCGATCTGATTGAGGGATTGAGCGATCAGGAAGCTTTTCAGCCCGTAGCCGGCCATGAAGGCGAGCGCCGACTCGAAGAAGTCGAGGCGGCCAAGCGCCGGGAACTCGTCCAGCATGAGGAGCAGCCGGTGCCCTTGCGCCCTCACCTGCAGATCTTCGGTCAGGCGGCGACCGACCTGATTGAGGATCAGGCGAATGAGCGGCTTGGTCCGGTTGATGTCGGACGGCGGCACGACGAGGTAGAGCGTCGTCGGACGCGTGTCGTCGACAAGATCGGTGATGCGCCAGTCGCAGCGGCGCGTGACCTCGGCCACGACAGGATCGCGATAGAGGCCAAGGAACGACATGGCGGTGGAGAGCACGCCAGAGCGCTCGTTGTCGGACTTGTTCAGGAGCTCCCGCGCGGCGCTGGCGATGACCGGGTGCGGACCGCCCTCACCCAGATGCGCTGTTTTCATCATCGCGGACAGCGTCGATTCGATCGGACGCCTTGGATCGGAGAGGAAACCGGCGACGCCGGCAAGCGTCTTGTCCTGCTCGGCGTAGAGGACATGCAGGATCGCGCCGACCAGCAGGGCATGGCTGGTCTTTTCCCAATGGTTCCGCCGCTCGAGCGAGCCTTCGGGATCGACAAGGATGTCAGCGATGTTCTGGACGTCGCGGACCTCCCATTCGCCGCGGCGCACCTCGAGCAGCGGATTGTAGGAAGAGGATTTCGGATTGGTCGGATCGAACAGCAGGACACGGCCATGCCTGGCACGGAAGCCCGCGGTGAGTTGCCAGTTTTCGCCCTTGATGTCGTGGACGACGGCTGAGCTCGGCCAAGTCAGCAGTGTCGGGACGACAAGGCCGACACCCTTGCCCGAACGTGTGGGCGCAAAGCACAGCACATGCTCAGGCCCGTCGTGGCGCAGATAGGCGCCGTCATATCGCCCAAGCACCACACCATCGGGGCCGAGAAGGCCCGTTGCCTTGACCTCCTGCTTGTCGGCCCAGCGGGCGGAGCCGTAGGTCTCGACCTTCTTGGCCTCGCGTGCCCGCCAGACCGACATGCCGATGGCGACGGCGACGCATGCGAAACCGCCGGACGCCGCGATGAAGGCGCCCTCCACGAAGATCGACGGCGCGTAGGCATCGAAGCCATACCACCACCAGAAGAAGGACGGCGGAAGGTAGAACGGAAAACCCAGCACACGGAACCATGGCCTGCCGAGCTCGGGCTGGAACGCCAGACGCCAGGCCACCCATTCCGTCGCGCTCCAGGTGGTTATCAGCACGATCATCAAGACCGCGAGGATCTGGCCCCAGAGTATCTTTGTGGCGGACATAGAAGCGGTCCTTTCTTGACACTGGGGTTAAAGGCCAAGGCCACGCTTGCGGCCAAAGCTCCAGTCGATGCCGTCGTCATTGCGAGCGATGCCAGAGATGTGGCGGCCAAGATGTTTTTCCA
The DNA here is from genome assembly GCF_003998165.1 of Mesorhizobium sp. M7A.F.Ca.US.007.01.2.1. Classification (NCBI taxonomy): domain Bacteria; kingdom Pseudomonadati; phylum Pseudomonadota; class Alphaproteobacteria; order Hyphomicrobiales; family Phyllobacteriaceae; genus Mesorhizobium; species Mesorhizobium sp. M7A.F.Ca.US.007.01.2.1. The sequence continues at coordinate 3,993 of NZ_RZQP01000147.1, forward strand.
GGGACGGCGTCCAGGGCACCAGTTGGAAACCGAGGCCGTCATCGATCATGGCGAAGCGGCCGGAGGCGAGCGTGAAACGTTGCCGGTATGAGCCGGTGACATAGTCGCCGCCGCGGGCGCGGTTGAAAGGCTGGCCGGTTTCGGCTGAGAGCTTTTGGCCGAGCGCCTCCAGTTCGCGGCGACGCAACGTGTCGATCAGGTTGGGCGTGAAGCTGATACGTTGGCCATGCCGCTCGCCGAGACCATGTACGACGAGATGGTCGGCGCGGCGTTGCATCGCCTGCCGCACCTCGGCGCCGAAGCCGCCTTCGGACAGCTCAATCGGTTCGCGAGCGATATTCTGGCGGTCAAGCCAGGTGGCGCCGGCGGCGGTCGTTTGCTGCTCAATGTCGAGATCGGAGCGGACAGCGAGCGCTGCTCGCGGATGTCCCTGCGCGTCATGGAACTTGCGCAGCTCGACGATTGAACCCGGAGCACTGTCGCCGGCTGCGTCAAGATCGGACAGCTTGATGTGATGTGTGCGGCCGTCGGTACCATCGACCACGGCGTAGGCGCTGCCCTTCAGCTCATCATCGAGACCGCGGTCGACAAGCCGACCGACGATAGGCGTGTCGAGGCGCTCCGCCGCCAGCACATAGTTCGCCGCGCCGCGCTCGATGCCCTGTTCGGTCAAGGCGCGATGCATCCGCTTGATGATGTCGCCGCGTTCGCCGAGCTCGCGCAGCGTCGCCTCGGCCTTGTCGTCGATAACCCATTGGCCTGGGCCGACCTGTGCGGCAAGGCCAAGTGTTTCGACCTTGCGCATCCGCCCGACCTTCAGCACGCGATATTCATCGGGCTGGGCGTTCGCGGCGGCGGCAAGGTCGATGACACCTCGGTCGCGGCCATCGCGAACAAGCTGCCGGTCAAGCTGGGTCCAGCGTTCGGCTTCGACTTGGCGCTGCAGATTGCGACGGATGTCGAGGTCGGTGCGCGGGCCGAGCTCCTGGGTAACAAGATCGGCGGCGCGGGCACGCATCCCCTCCTTGATGTAATCGCGGGAGATCACGAGATCCTGCCCGTCATCTGTGTGGCCGCGCAGGATGATGTGAAGGTGCGGGTTGTCGGTGTTCCAGTGATCGACGCCTGCCCACTCGAGTTTCGTGCCAAGGTCCTTTTCCATCTGACCCATCAGATCGCGGGCGAAGGCTTTGAGGTCCGCCATGTCGACGGCATCTTCCGGCGAGACGATGAAGCGGAAGTGGTGCCGATCATCGCCACACCGCGCGGCGAAAGCGCCGCCGTCCACCTCCCCGCCTTCCGGCCCGAACAGCCTTGCCTTCTCCCCGTCACGGGTGACGCCCTCGCGGCGCAGATAGGTGAGATGGGCGGCAAGCGGGGCGCCGCGCGCGTGATGGCGCACCAGCCGTGTCTTGATGATCACGATGCGCGAGCGGCCGGTAAGAAGACGATTGGCGCGCACGCTCGCCGAGCGGCCACGCCCGAAGGTCGAGCGATTGCCCGGACTGATCCGGCCGGAGCGTGAGACACGAGCGCCGGCCTTCTGGGCGGCGGCAAGCGCCTGCGCGATGAAGGGCCTGGCCCGCTGGGCGCTGGGCGAGCGGATGCGGCCGGGCCGGATTCGGAAACCATCCTCACCGTTCATAGCGAAGATCCGCACATCGCATCAAGGCATGGAAATCACAGCGGAAACAGGGTTCAGGCGAGGTGCACCAAATCCTCGCACCTCGCGGAAATCCTGCATAACCTATTGAAACACCACGACCGACCGACGCCGCACCTCGCGGCCTTTTATCTCGCCATCTTCCGGTTGTTCTGCCGACCTTCCGCCTCCATCCACGCCAGGGTGCGCTGGAGCTTGCGGTTGCGCGAAAACACCCATACGCGCTCATGGCTGGACCCCTTCGCCGGCTCGAGCCACGAAGAGGCCTTCGGACAGAGGCACGATGGCGGAGACATCGCGGAGGGCGGGTGCAAAGCTCGCGTCATTTGGTGGTCGCTCGGTCGGCACGAGCGCGACAGCTTGTTTGCGATCCGGCTGGCCGACGAAGAGCGAGCCGTGCTTCCAGGGAATGGCCTCGACAGACGTGACTGCGAAAGGGCGAATACCCTCGCCTTCACCGATCAGGGGGGCAATTGCTGCGACATAGGCGCGGGTCTCGACCGGTAACGGTCGCCCGGCGAGGTATGCTTCGTAGCGCGCAGGCCCGGCATTGTAGGCGGCCAGAAACCCCGGCGAGCCATAGCGATCGTGCAGTTCGCGCAGATAGGCCGTTCCTGCCATGATATTGTCGCGAGGATCGAATGGATCGCGGCCAAGCGACCAGCGGGCGCGCAGATCATCCCATGTCCCAGGCATGATCTGCATCAAGCCGCGGGCACCAGCGCTGGAGACGGCGCGCGCGTCGCCCGCACTCTCCGTGCGCATGACGGCGCGTATCCAAGCGGCCGGAACGCCGAAGCGGTGCGAGGCTTCTGCGATGTGCGCGCCGAACGGATCGCGTTGCGAGGACCGCGCGAGGACCAAGTCCTGCGCCACTGCCGCCGCCGGCATTGCGGCCCCGACGGACAGGCCGCAAAGGAGGATGAGAGCCATGCGCCGGGCAGCGCGAAGCGGCCCGGGCGCACCGCGATGGCTCGTCGACGGACGGCGAGCGCGCATCGTTCAATCCTTCTCGCCGCGGTCGCGCGGTCGCGCCCAGTGCAGCGACCAGGACGTCTTGTCGTCGCCATTGCGAAAGAGGTTCGCGCGTATCGGCTGCGCGAACGTCGGGTCGTCGAGCTGGATCGAGACATAGTCTCCGGCCTTTTCGCTGGAGCGTTTCCAGCCGGCACCAATCTCGGGGCCGTCCTCGCTTCCGGCGTGAACGCGGTAGTCAGGCGCATTCTCCGTTTCGCTCGCCTCTGCCGCCACAATGGCGACATCGAGGTTGAGGCTGAGCGTGTGGATGCGCCCGCTATAGCCAGTCTTCTGGCGCGTGAATTCTCCGATCTGTTGCATGTCAGGCTCCTGTTTTGGAGTGGTGCGGTGATGAAGGCTGGCAGCACGACGCGCGCCGCCGGTCGCGCGCTCACCGCGTTGACGCGCGCCATTCGAAGCGGCCATCGCCGTTCTCGTCCGTCCACAGCGGGACGGCGCGGCCGATGATCTGGCTGGTGGAGAGGAGGCCGAAGTAACGGCCGTCGAGGCTGTCGCGGACCTGCCGGTTCATCAGGAAGACTTCGCCGGCCGGGATGCGGCGGCAGCCCTGCCAGACAGGCAGGTCACGGCCTGTCCGATCACGCTTGAGCGCCATGCCCGCCTCGACGCCGTCGACGGTGATGGTGAGGTTCGAGCGACAGACAATTTGCCCGGCAACGCCAAGGATGCGCTTCAACAGTGGCACGCCCCTCGGCAGATAGCCGCGATCAGCGAGGAACGCGGCGAGTGGCTCGGGCGCGTCGACGGCCACAAGATCGGTGACCTCGAAAGGTCCGTCGACGCCGATCGTGTAGAAGCCGATCGGTGCGCTAGCTGACGCATTCCAGATGAGCTTCGTTGGCATCGAAGTGAGGCCGGGATAGCCGACGCCCACGGTTCCAAGAATGCTGGTGAGGATGATCCCGGCGCGCGTCACGGCTCGGTCCTCTTGCGCAGCAGGAAGGCGCGATGTTGGTCGAGTGTGTAGCTGCGCGGCGCGTGGCTGGCGGTTATCCGGTTGTGGATGTGCCGCCAGTGATCGGGCGACACCGACTCAGGATCGATGTCGAGGCGCTGGATGGCGTCGATCGCCTGCAGCACGCGTTCGACCTTGGGCCAGCTCTCCACCTTCAGAAGGATCTCGCCGCCGGGGCGCACGAAGGGCAGTGTCTGATAGGCTTCGCCACGTGCGACCGCACGCACGATATCTATGCGTGAAATGATCGTTCCGAAGTCGTTCGCGGACCAGCGAACGAAGGCGAAGACTGCGCCGGGACGATAGGACAGGATGCGCCGGCGACGATCAACGATCTGTTCATGGGCGTGCGTGCCGAAGCGTATCCAGTCCTCTTGTCTCTTCTCGATCCAGGTCAGTTCGACATGGACGAGATCGTCGCGAGCGTGGGGCGTGGCGGCGATCATCGGGTGGCTCCCGAGCGCGGATCAAGAGGCTGATTCGGGGCTTCGGAGACGCTGGTTGCCGTGCTGCTGCCGTCAGAAACCGATGGCGCATTCGAGGTCTTGTCGGTGTCAATGCTGAGTACGTCGCTAGTTCGTCGGATGAGCCTCTGCACATCACGCGCGCGCTCTTCAAAGTTAGACTCTGGGTTAGAGTCTAAGTTAAGGGCGCGATTTCGGCTTTGCTTTCCTAGGGTTAGGCCCCGTTTGGGTCCCTGATAGCACGAGCCTGCGGTTCCCGATGGCACGACAGGTCCGGTTCCCGATAGCACGAGGCCGTCCACAGGCCTTCCACAGGAGCCGATTCGCTCGAAGGCGAGCAGCGTCCGGCCGCCCATCTCCACTTCGAGGAAGAGCGTGTAGCCGGGCAGCGGCTGGCGGCGGATGATGTCGCGCAGCTCGAAGGCAAAGCGCTTGTGGGGCGACAGGCTGCCGGATTTCTGATGAAGGTGACGGAAGTCGAAGCGCCAGCCGTCGCGCTGGCGTCCGCCATGCTTGCGCACCAGCCGATAGAGCCAGCGCTCCAGCCCGCCAGTCAGGTCGAAATAGGCGCGATCGATCGTCAGCACGAGCGCGTCATCGAGGACCGCCTGATAAAACCAGTCGGGGACGATCAACTCGATCCCCGAGGGTTTGCCATGGCGGTCGACGCGCTCCTGCCACTCATTGATCCATGAGAAGCGGTGACGCCGACCTTCGGCGGACTGACGGATTGTCGTCGAGACGGTGGTCGACTGCAGCCGGTCAAGCGCCGCCTTCAGGCGTTGATAGTCGCGCAGGCTCTTGCCGCGGCCGACGAAGGTGAGAATCTCATAGGGCGTGGCGGCCATCAGGCGCGAGGTACGAAGCCCGGTGTCGCGCGCCTCGACGATCTGGCTCGCGGCCCAGACAAGGATGTCGGCGTCCCAGATGGTCGCCATCCCATGATCGGGTACGGCTTCGACCCGGATCGTGACGTTGCCCGCGGCAAAATCGATCGGGGTGATGCGATGGGTCTTGGAAAGGGAGAAGAACGGATAGGCCATGAGATCCTGCGCGTCTCGTGGGGCGAAGTCGCCAGGCAGCGCCCGGAACATGTCGAGCTGCCCGCGCTCCGAAAGGGATTGGTTTCGCGCCGCCATTTGAAATCCGCGCTCGGTCAGCGTGCGTATCGTCCGCCATGCGCCGGCGGCGTCGATGTGTGACGCTTGGCCGGCAGAACCGATCCACGCGGGTCGGATGTGGAGGTGACAGCGCCGCGTTCGGCCCAAGTCTGGAGATCGTCGACGGCATAGACGACACGGCCGCCGAGCTTGCGGTAGGAAGGACCAGTGCCATAGGTACGGTGCTTTTCGAGCGTGCGGGCGGACAGGCTGAGGAAATCCGCGGCTTCCTTGGTGCGCAGGAAGCGTGGCGGCAGGACGGCGATATCGGGTCGCATGGGTCGGACCTCCGTGGGGTTTTGGGCAGCCGCTGGCGTTCAGCGGTGGACGGCGACCACGGTGGCGGAGAATGGGCTTCGCAAGGGATGGGGAAGTTGAGGGAGGCTAAAATCCCACCCCCTCGTCCGGGGCCAGAGCCGCTACGGTCGGCGACGATGACGCAGGATCTGCAAATAGCCGCCGCCGATCAGGGCGGTAGCGCCTTCGACGAGGCCGATCACAGCATCGCGCAAGGCCGAGGTCTTCCAGGGATCGGCGGCGATACGCTTGTGTCCGAAAAGCGCAATCGCGATGTCGCGATAGCTCGCGCCGTCCGCACGGCCGTCAGCGGCCTGCATCATCAGACGAAACCGGCGGCGCTGCTGTGGAGTCATACGGGTATCCGAAGCCGTTGGGCGCCCCTGCAAGGAACGCCAGAAACGGGTGAGTGCTTCGATCCGTCCCAACGTTTCTGCATCCAAGGGGATCAGCGCCGCCAGGTGGCCGTGCGGATCACTGCCCGGCAGAAGGAGAAGTTGGGTCGCGACGCCTGCACTGTGGACGATGTGACGTCCTTCCGGGCTGTCGTGGACCGCCCCCAGACCGGTCAAAGGCGCCGATCGCAACGACGACAGGAATTCCGGCGCCGGCACGAGAGAAACCACAGCTGGATCGACGTCAGGCGACCACAGAACGTCTTGCGCCAGGGCGGACAAATCCGGCCTGGCCGGGAAATCGCAACCCCCACAGCCGCTGTGTCTCGGGGTGGAAGGGTGCCTTTTCGGCTCTTGTGGTCAGGAGCGCTTGGTAGTGCCGTTGATAGGGTTCGTGACGCCGCAGACACTCCCAAGCGAGCCCCTCGATGGGCAATGTATCGAAATAATCATAGCTGGCACTGTCTCGCCAATGCGACGTATCCGGCCTCATCCAAGAGCTCCTCACGCAAGAAACGCGTAGACCCCGCCTCAAAACAATTCCGGGTTGTAGCGATTGGCGGAAGACCCTGGCCGGGCATCGGGTGATGCCGTTTCGGCATCACCCCGTAACGCCGGGAGCGGTGGTGCTAGCTGCCCGGCTGACGCAAGAGATGGCGGTAGCCAGCACGCGCCATCCAGCGCGCTCGCGCCAGATGGCTGTCATGGATACGCCGGGCGCGTTGTGGCTCCTTTGTCAGGTCTATGCCGAAGAGAATTTCGACCACCTCGCGCCAGTCAGCGCCGTCGTCGGCGGCGTCGAGCAGGCGCGCATAGAGCTTGATGTGTTCCCGATCGTATTCGGTGAGTTCGTCACTGGTCGGCGCGGTTTCGTCAAACGGCTCGATCATCGCTTGCCTCGTCTTCACAGAATGAAAGCCTGCATTTTATAGAAAGAACGACGCCAACGGAGGACGGTTGTCGGCATCAGGCGATGCGGTTTCAGCATCGCTCTCGGCTTGAGGACCCGAACCGGACGTCGGCACAAGAAGGCCCCGGCCTTCCGGCCGGGGCCTGCGCGGGTCCTTAGTCACCCCGCCGCGCGTTCGGGCGGGACCAGATTAGCGAGAAACCCTCTCCTTCCTCGTCGTCGAAGAGGTTGGCGTAGATCGGGGCGTTGAAGCTCGGGTCGTCGAGCTTGAGGCCCAGATAGTCGCGGCCTTCGTTGGAGGTCTTCGACCAGGCGGCGCCGATCTCGGCGCGACCGACCAGCACCCGGTGGCTGGGAGCGTTCTCGCCTGTGGCGCGGGTGTCTGGAACGATGCGCACGTTCTTGGCCTGGACGCTGAGGGTGATGATTTCACCGGTGAACTCGTTCGATGCGGACTTCTTGAAGGTGCCGATGGTAGCCATTGTAAAGTCTCCTTTTCTGTTTCGAGCCCGCACCATGCGGCCTCGATGGCGATCGCTTGGCCGGAGGCGAGCGACGACGCATCGCTTGCGACCGGAGCAACGCGGAGGACGGCGCCGGAACGACTTTCTTGTTTCGCGAGGAATGGCGGCGCTCGGGGTCCCCATGCGCTTGCCGCGTGGGGTGGGAGCCGGCAGGGGAAGAAAGTCGGGACGCGTCGTTGCGGCTTAGGCGGTCGAGGCTTCAGCCGTCCTTCGGCCAGATCAGCCCATTGAAGAGGCCGTTTGGAGCGCTCTTGGAACAGTTTGGCAAAGGAGACAGTGGCGTCCAACGCGCCGCCAGCAGATCGCTGCGGGCTGGACCGGCATCGCCTAGACATCCAGGCATCACGCGCATCTCCAACGACGCGGCGACGGGTCGCCTACCGTCCTGCCACCGCATGGCCGGTCTGCCCTGCGGCGTCGACAGAATGTCCACGCTCACAAACAAGGCCGCGCCGTCGAGGTCGTTTGCTCTATCCTTCGCATGCAGCCCGATTGCTCCAAGCACCGACGATGAGGAGGCTAAGGCTTCGTCGGTCTGGTCCACCCGCCTCGCTCGCGCGGGTTTAAGCTTCAACCATGTCCCTACCGGATTGGTCGGCGGCGGCCATGCCCGCGAGCCGCAGATATGCCGTGACGCCGACGGCGACCCCGCCAATGACGGAAAAGACGATCTGCCAGATTTCCGAAGGCATCATGTGCTTCGCAATGCCATGGCTGGCATGGTAGCCGGCAACGATCGCGGGAGCGACGAAGACCATCGCGATCGCCAGCCTCACCCACATAGGCCTGACAACGCCGAGGAGGATTTGGCCGATGCCGAGCGTCAACCCGGCTGCGAGGATGCCGACAAGGATCGCGCCAAGCCAGCCGGCACCGGTGTTGAATGCCCATGCACCTGCGTTGATGCCGACGAACAAAGGGAGGGCGACGACGGCAGACGTGAAGAGCAACCAGCACAAGATGCCGATGGCCGCGACGCAAAGGAGAATGCCGAGGATGATCATGGTGGTGTCTCCGAGAGAACGACTCTGGCGATTGCGCCTTCCACCACCACCTGGCGCAGTGCACAGCATAGCAAAGAAAAAGCGCGGGTGAAACCCGCCGGTCTTCTTGGTAGTGGTCAATTTGAAATTAGGGCTGGGTAGCGCTCTTGTCGGTAAGCCGATCTAGCAGCTTGCGGGACTCCGCGATTATGCGGCGGGTCTCTGCGATGGTGGCGTGCAAGTCTTCCACACCTGCCGCCGCTCGTATCTGGTAGAGGCGCGCATGTTCTGCGGCAAGGTGATCAAGTTCCCACTCGTCCATCAGGGGACGGTCCATTGCGGATTAGCTCGAACGTCACCTTTACAACAAACAGCGGCGCGCTTGTACCGTCATGAACTCGGATTGCGACTTCGCGAAACGTGCCGTCCGGCATCTGGTCCTTGGCGATTTCGAGCAACGCCCTTGCTGCCTCATCTTCGGCAGAAGCTAGGCTTGGAAGGTCCGTGCCTTCCGTGTCCGGGTATGAGGTTCCGTTGTCGATTAGATCGAAGAAGAAGCGGGCCATGTGGCCCTAATCATGAACCCTCAGAAATGTTTCATTGCTGCTACATCTCAATCAGGGCGTAGGCCACGCCGAAGATTGCAAGCGTTGCAGCCGCAAAAAACGCCCAGCCTTTTAAGGCGGCGCGCACATCCTCCGGCTTCGCGCCCTTCTGGTTATCGTATTCGTCCATAGTAAAGACCCTGGTTCATAGGTCTGTCTTGATACCAACATCAATAGACGGTGGGCAACCCTTCAGCGGTCGGCTTTGTCATGCGAACACGCGCTTCTTATAGGAGCCGCGCACCGTCGGCTTCTGAGCTTCCTTCGCTTTGCTTGGGGTGCTTATCGGTCATGGCTTGAAGAGGGCATATGCTTCCGCCAATTTCCAGACGGCGCGTATGCAATGCACGTATCGTGATCGGGGCTGACTTTCAAACTGACCCGCTACCGTCTTCTTGCATCGGCAGGCGCGATGTCTGCCCCCGTCATGGGGCGAACGGGTCGATTTCGCCGATAACGGCGGTGTCGTCGCCGTCATACTCGTTCGCCGGCACCACCGAGAGGGTGCCGTCGCCAGCACGAAAGATGACGATAGTGACCATGAGAGTGGCGGCGAGGCTGAAGGCGAAGGCATGTGCGTCTGCGAAGGACATCGATCCGGCTCCTGTTTGAAGCGGAGGACCCTCCCCCGCTGACAGGCGCCCGATGTGTTCGGCCGGTGGCCGCAATCACCGCGAAGGCGAAGCCGGAGCGGCGGCACGCTTCGCGTAGTCCGACCCCTTGCGGGTTGATGGCCTCAGGCCATCGGCTGGACCAAGGATCAGCGCAATGGATCGCGGGGTGCGGTCATCTTCAAGTCAGGAGCAGCGGGCATTGTTGAGGCAACGCTCTTGCTCCAGGAGAGCCTGAGCGAGCTGCCGCGCGATGTGGCGGGCGTCGAGCGAGAAACCGGACGCCCATGATCGCGATGGATCCCGTTGAAAGCCGCCACGCTGAAAATGAGGATGAAGCCGGGCGATGACGCTGTGCAGTTGCGGTGGCAGGCGCAATCCAGCTCTCTCGGCGTAGCGAGCCGCCTTGTCGAGATCGTGCCCGATATGGCGCGGTTCCAGCAATCATCGGTCGCGACTCTGAGAAGATACGACTTCAGGAGCAATTCAATGGCGATGGCGATGGCGTGAAGGGCCGCATTGTTCCTGCCTCGATCCGCCGCCCAGTCAGTGCCATCGAGGTGAGCGGCGGCATTGCGCAAGAAGGTGTCGGCAAGCGCGACGTCCGGTGTGAAGCTTTCGGGAAAGGATACGACGACATAGATTGAAAAATGCCGTGTCTCCCGGCTATGTATCGGGGGCTTAGGTTCCGGCGGCGCTTACGCGCCGCCGTTGACCAGCCGATAGACCGGAATGCCGAGTTTGCGGGCCTTGTCGGCGAGGTTCTCCTGAATGCCGGTGCCCCGAAAGATGATGACGCCGATCGGCATGACCGCCAACATCTGGTCGTTGCGCTTGAAGGGAGCGGCCTTGGCATGCTTGCTCCAGTCGGGCTTGAAGGCGACCTGCGGCACCTTGCGATGATCGGCCCAGCGGGCGGCGATCTTTTCGGCGCCTTTCGGTGATCCGCCGTGCATCAGCACCATGTCGGGGTGCTTGGCGCGGATTTGGTCGAGCTTTGCCCAAATCAACTGGTGATCGGCGCTATCGCCGCCGGAGAAGGCGATCTTGGGGCCGGCGGGTAACATGATTTCGGTTTCCGCGCGCCGCCTTGCCGCGAGGAAGTCGCGGCTATCGATCATTGCGGCTGTGAGATGGTGGTGGTTGACCATCGACCCCGTGCGCGGTCGCCAGGCCGAGCCGGTTTGCTGATCGTAGTGGTCGGCGGCCTGGTCGCGCATGAGCTCGAAGGCGTCGCGCCGTTCGATCATGGTCTGGCCCTGGGCGGTGAGTGTCTCGAGTTCAACCGCCTTGATCTCGGTGCCGTCCTGTTCGCGCTGCAGGCGGCGCTGGGCCTGCTCGTTGTCGTCCAGTTGCCGCTCGATCCGTTGTACAGCGCGATGGAAGACATTGGTGACGGACCAGAGCAGATCATCGAGGTCGGATTCGAGGCGCGTGTCAGCCAAGGTGGCGATGAGGGCGTCAAAGATGTCGGCCACCGCGCCGGCCACGTGGTCGCCGCCGGGGAGCGGTCGCGGATCTGGCTCGTCCGCATAGGGGCGCCAGCCATAAAGCTGGAGTTCGGTGAGGATATGATCGGTCGGAGAAGCGGCGTGGTGCGGTTCGCTGTCGTCGTGCTCGCTCATCGGATGCTCCCGTCGGGTGACCGCGACCCTCGCGGCCTTCATGGCGGCGAGAGCCCACGGGCGGGACGGTCCGACACCCGCAGCGAAGCGGAGGGCCGGAGCGTAGCGGAGGATGGCGGCGTCCGGCTATTTTGCTTCGCGATGGAAAGGCGTCGCGCCCAATCGCTGCCATTCGCGATTGTCGTGCGCCGCCGGAAAATAGTCGGCCGCCGCCATTGCCTGACCGGCACGACTGTGGGCCCGATCGCCCTCTTAAAGGCCTGGCCGCGGTTCTCCTGCCGGCGGGCCACGCATCCTGCGGCGCATCGGCACCATGCGCCGCGCGC
>NZ_RZQP01000148.1:0-15506 GCF_003998165.1 Mesorhizobium sp. M7A.F.Ca.US.007.01.2.1
GTGCAGCACGAAATCGACATCGAGCCAGCCGCTTGCGGCATCCAGCGCCCGGATCGTGTAGACCCGCACGGCAAGCGCATCGTCGCCCGAAGGCCAGACAATCAGGCCGTCGGCGCCCATCGACGGCCAGAGCGGCTGGCGGCCAGCCGGCGGCAGCAGCAGCCGTATGTGCAGGCCGCCATGGCTGAACCGGCCGAGATCCTTACCGGCGAAGCGCAGACGCTGCATATGCGCCGAGATCCGCGTCGACGACATCACCGTGATCTCGCGGAAGAAGACCGGCGTGCCGGCGTCAACGCCGTCGCCTTGCCAATGAATGCCCCTGGTCGTGCCGAGATGTTCGGCGACATGGCCGGCAACCGTCATCTTCATGTAGGACAGGCAGGTTTCGTCGGACGCCGCGACGCGGATCAGTACGCTTTCATCATCGAGCGTGGCGCTCAACGAACCATAATAGAGGCGAAGCTCCCATTGGTCGGCGACGCCGGTGTCGATCTCGAATTCGCTGTGCTCGGCGCGCAGCCGGTCCATCACCGACCTGATCGCCGCGTCGCTGATCCGGGTTTGCGCGCTCAATTGGTCCATCATTCAAGTCCTATGCAACAGTTCGGGGCAAGCGCCGCAGCGCCCCCGCGGTCAGCGGCATGCCACAGCCGCTCAAGCGCTTCCACACAAACATGACCATCACTGTCATATTATGCGATGAACGCCTAGCGCGCCGCAAGGCGATCGGGAAGGAAATCGACGAACACGCGCACCTTCGGCGACAAATGGCGGTTGGAAGGCCACAGCATCCGGAACTGGCCACGGCCGTCGACATGACCGTCGAGAACGGTACGCAGCCTGTCTTCGTGCAGCGCCTCACGCACCAGGAAATCCGGCATGCAGGCGATGCCGAGGCCGGCGATCGTGGCGCCCTTCAATGCTTCCATGTTGTTGCAGGTCAGCATCGAGCGGATCTGCGGTTCAGCGCTTCCGGTTATGAACGGCCACTCCAGCAGCCTGCCGCTGTTGAGGAAGCGGAAGTTTATGCCGAAATGCCTGATGAGATCCGCCGGCTCGCCGGGTGTGCCATGGCGCTCGAGGTAGGAGGGCGCCGCGCACAGCAGCATGCGGAAGGGCGCAACGGGTCTCGACACGAGGCGCGAATCAGGCAGCTCGCCGCTGCGGATCGCGACATCGATGCCCTCGTCGATGACGTCGACGATCCGGTCGTTGAAATCGATATCGAGCTCGATCTCGGGATAGCGGGCCATGAACTCCGACAACACCGGCAGCAACAGATGATAGGTGACGATCGGGGTGGATATGCGCAGCCGCCCACGCGGTGTTTCCCGTGTCCGCGACAGCATCGCCTCGGCATCGTCGATGTCGTCGAGGATGCGGCGCACCCGCTCGTTGAACAGCTTGCCCTCTTCCGTCAGGCCAATGCGCCGCGTGCTGCGCTGCAGGAGCCGCACGCCGAGTTCCTGCTCGAGCCGGGCGACACTTTTGCCGACAGCGGAAGCCGAGATGCCAAGCGCCCGTCCGGCAGCGACGAAACTGCCGAATTCGGCGGTGCGGGCAAAGGCCAGGAGCCCGTTGAGACGATCCATCGTGTCATTCCATTCGAGCGTTTCAGTCCGATATACCAGGAGATATAACACTATTCTTCCTGAAATGCCGACGACCTATCTTGTCATCACGACCGGCTCCGCAATCGCGCGGCCCACCGGCGAGTGCTGTTTCAGATAGGAAAATCCATGACTTCCAGGACCACAACCGGCTCTGCCGAGAGATGGCTCGTGCTCTTGTCCGTGTGCCTTGCCGCGATGACGATGCCATTGACCTTCACCGGTCCGGCCGTCGCTCTGTCGCGCATCGCGGCCGATCTCGGCGGCAGTCCCATCGAGCTCAACTGGGTGACCAACGCCTTCATGCTGACCTTCGGCGCCACCCTGATGGCGTCGGGCGCCCTGGCCGACAACCACGGCCGCAAGCGCCTCTTCCTCGTCGGCCTCTCCCTCTATATCCTGGCATCACTGGGCGCGATGCTGGCGCCGGACATCATCTGGTTCGACATCTTCCGGGCCGTGCAGGGGATCGGCAGTGCGGCCGCCTTCGCTGGCGGCGCCTCGGCACTCGCCCAGGAATTCGAAGGGCCATTGCGGCTGCGCGCCTTCAGCTTCCTCGGCACCAGTTTCGGCATCGGCCTCGCCTTCGGCCCGATCGCGTCGGGCCTGCTTATCTCCGCATTCGGCTGGCGGTCGATCTTTCTTCTGGTTGCGGCACTCGCGATTGCCGCCGCCATGCTCGGCCTGCGCACCATCAGGGAATCGCGCGACCCGGATGCGACGGGCCTCGACTGGGCGGGAGCCGGCACCTTCACGATCGCGCTGGCGTCGCTGACCTATGGCGTGCTCCAGGCGCCGCAGAGCGGCTGGGCTGATCCCCTCGTCGTCACGCTTCTGGCCGCTTCTATCATCTGTTTTGTCGCCTTCGTCGTTGTCGAGCGGCAAGCACAACGGCCGATGCTCGATCTCACGCTGTTTGCCTACCCCCGCTTCGTCGGCGTCCAGTTCCTGGCTGCGGCACCCGCTTACGCCTTCGTCGTCCTGCTCGTCCTGTTGCCGATCCGTTTCATCGGCATCGAAGGGATGAACGAGATCAAGGCCGGGCAATTGATGATCTGCCTCTCAGGTCCGCTGCTGATCCTGCCGATGCTCGCCGGCCAGCTGGCGCGCTGGATCGCACCGGCCACCATCTGCGGCGTCGGCCTGCTCGTCGCTGCCGCCGGGCTTGTCTGGCTGAGCCTGACACCACCGGTCGATAGTGCGCTGATGGCGCCGCTGATGCTGATCGGCGTCGGCATCGCTCTGCCCTGGGGATTGATGGACGGGCTTGCGGTCAGCGTCGTGCCAAGGGAGCGCGCCGGCATGGCGGTCGGCATCTTCAACACCACCCGCGTCGCCTGCGAGGGTGTGGCGCTGGCGATCGTCATGGCGACGCTTTCCGGCTTTGCCGCCGCGCAGCTCGCCGCACAAGGAATGGCATCTTCGACGGACGCAGCGGCGGCAGCCCAGTTGCTGGTGACCGGCAATCTCGGCGAAGCAGCACAACATCTGCCCCAAGCCGGAGCCATTGTTCTGGTCCAGGCCTACGAGACGGCGTTCGACAGGCTGCTGATCGTGTTGGCGGCGATCACCGTCGTCACCGCCCTTGTCGTCTTCCTTGGCCTGCGTCGCGTATCGGCTTCGGAGCGCGAAACCGCCCTGCCGGCATGCCAGGAAGGGTAGCCGTCAGCGGACGGGCCTCCCTATCAATCCAGCCTGTGCATCAGGTCCTCATCCAGCCAACGGCCGAAGAAATAGACCAGTTGCTTGTGCCACCACGGCCAGTCGTGGCTGACATCGCCGCCCCAGTAATCGACCCAGGCGGGAATGGATTTGTCGCGCAGGATCTGTTCCAACCTGCGCGTCTCGACCAGCATCCGCTCTTCCCAGGCGCCCTGCCCGCAGCAGAAGATCAGCCTGAGCGTCTTCAGCCGGGCCAGCAGTTTGGGATCGACGATGCCGGGCAGATAGTCGAGCGGCGAGTTGTAGAAGATATCGCCCTCGAGCGCCCTGCCGAAAAAATCGCGCGCCGAATAGACGCCCGACAGCGCGATGACGCCGCTGGCGAGTTCGGGAAAGCGGAAGACGAAGTTCGAGGAGTGATAGCCGCCCATCGAACAGCCCGAGAACAGCGGCTTCAGCTTGCGCCCGCCATTGGCCTGCTCGGCCGTGGACAGGAAGTCCGGCAGCGCTTCCTCGCGCACATAGCGGAAATAGGCCTCGTGGCGGGTAATGCGATGGGCCGCGTCGGCATGCTTGTCGAAGAAGGATTCCGAATCGACGCCGTCGACCGTGAACAGCTGGATGCGGCCGGTGTCGATGAATTCGGCCAGTGCGCCCACCCCGCCGGAATCCTCGAACTGGTAGAACCGGCCCTGCGAGGTCGGAAACACCACCACCGGCCGGCCGGCATGGCCGTAGCGCTTGTATTCCATGTCGCGGCCGAGTTGGCTCGAGAAATTCTTATGATAGGAAATGTCCATCGCCTCACGCCTTTTCCGCGTGGATGTACGCGACCGCTTCGCGCAGCGCTGCTTCGTCTTTCGAGCGCATCTGGTAGGCGTAATTTCCCATGGCGCGGCTGAAAACCTCTTCGATGGCCTGATGGTGGACGATCTTGTCGCGGTGCGCGGCTAGCACGTCCTCATGGCTGTGCAAATAGTGGAGGCGTCGCTTGCGGCTGGCATAGGCGGTGAAATATTTGCCCTCGTAAGGGCCGCCGGCGGCATCCCTGACCACCATGTCGGCCCACGCCGCATAGACATCGATGTCGAACGTATAGTTGATCGCATCGGTCATCCAGGCGCCGGGCGGGCGCATGTTGACCTCCAGCGCGATGACACGGTCGTCCTTGGTCTCGAACAGCTCGATGTGGAAGAAGCGTTCACGCACGTCGAATGCTTTCAGGATCTTTCGACCGGCCTCCTCGACCGCCGGGTTGATCCTGGGAAAGCAGGTATAGCTCATGTGGCGGTCCTTGTTGACCACCTCCATGACGCTCTGGTCGTAGCGGTGGCTGGCCGCCAGCACCACCTCGCCGTCGCGGTTGACCAGCCCGTCATAGGTCACCACCAGCCCCTCGATGAACTGCTCCATGACGAAGGTCACGTCCTCGGGCTTGTCCCGGAAGAACTGGTCGAGCTCCTTGGCGTTGGAGATCTTGAAGGTGTTCGATGCGCCGGAACCGCTGTCGGGCTTGACCACCACCGGATAGCCAACGCGCCGGATAAAGGTCATGGCCCCGGCGCGGTCGGAACATTTGCGTTGCGCGATGGTGTCGACGCCGCTCTTGCGGAAGAAGGCACGCATGCGGCTCTTGCGCTTCAGGTTCTTCACGAAATCGAGCTTGGTGCCGTAGATGTTGAAATCGGTGCGGATGTTGGCTTCCAGCTCCAGCCAGTGTTCGTTGAGCGATTCAAAGCGGTCGATGCGGCCCCACTTGTGGATGAAATGCCCCATTGCCCGGAACACCGGATCATAGTCCTCCATGTCGGCGACACGGTAGTACTCGCTGAGCGCCGCCTTCAGCTTTGCGTCGAGCGCGTCATAGGGCGCGTCGCCGATACCGAGCACCCTGGCCCCGGCCTTCTTCAAACGGTCGCAGAAATCCGCGCCATTGGCGGGAAAATGCGGCGAGAAGAACACGAAATTCATGGACGACCCCTCCCGGCGACTGGACATCGCAACCCGTCGCCCAAGTCTGGCCCATTTGCCGCGCCTGGGGAAGAGCACGCGCGTCGGGGTGCCGTCCGTCTCATCCAGCCTCCATAAGCCGGCAGACAAATCGGACAACTCATCTGCTGCCTAGTCCGGACGACTGCTTACGACACGGCCTGCCGAACTCAGCTGAACAAAGGCCTGGCGGCGGCAGTCAGTTCGGCGTGTTGGCAGCTTTTGTGCCGAAAGTTTTTTAATGATAGGAATTTTTTCTTGACTCCCTGCCCTCAGCTAAGGTACATTTTCATCCATGGTGCTGATTTGCGCCAGTGACCCGCCGCACAGGCGGGTTTTTCGTTTGACGCTTCGTCGGCCAACGCGCCGGCAAAGGCTCCGAAGCCCGTTAACCCGGATTCGTTGTCCTGCACGGCCTGCGGCCCGCTTCATCCCCAGCCTCCATTCGCTGGCGATAACCGGACAACTCACGTGCTACCTAATCCGGACAACTCATGTCCTTACGACACGGCCCGCGGCCCACTTGCCTCCCACAAGCCGCTCCTGTAAGAGAACCGCCATGAACACGCGCGCCAGCAACGCTTCCCGTCCGACCGGTTTTTCCGGCGAGACCGTGCGCGCGCTGGCTTCGACCCTGCTTCTTCTCGGCCTTATCGGCGATCGCCGGGTTCGCTGAAGGAGCGCCCGGCGGTCGAACCGCCGCGCAAGCGCATGCTCCTTGGCAATCACATCAAGCGAACGAAATTCTGGTAAAGGCGCCGCTCGCCATCAATCCACCTGAAGGTGGATCCATGAGCCGCCGGGAGAAACGACGATGAACGCACGAGAAGAGATCCGCTCCGATGCCGCGGTAGCCGACACGGATTCGGCCAAAGGCATGCCCGACGCAGCCCGCAAATATCAGCCCTATCCGACCGTCGGTCTCACCGATCGCACCTGGCCCTCGAAGGTTATCGACAAGGCGCCGATCTGGTGCTCGGTCGACCTGCGCGACGGAAACCAGGCGCTGATCGATCCTATGGGCCATGAGCGCAAGGCACGCATGTTCGGCCTGCTGCTCGACATGGGCTTCAAGGAGATCGAGATCGGCTTCCCGTCGGCCTCCCAGACCGATTTCGACTTTGCCCGCTGGTGCATCGAGGAAGGCAACGTACCCGCCGATGTCTCGCTGCAGGTGCTGGTGCAGTGCCGGCCGGAGCTGATCACCCGCACCTTCGAGGCGCTGAAGGGCGCCACCAACCCGATCGTCCATTTCTACAATTCGACCAGCGAGCTGCAGCGTCGCGTCGTCTTCGAGAAGGACGTCGGCGGCATCAAGCGGATCGCCACCGACGCCGCCAAGATGATCACCGACATGGCGGCCAAGGCCGGCGGAGGCTTTCGTTTCGAGTATTCGCCGGAAAGCTTTACCGGCACCGAGCTGGAAGTGGCGCTGGAGATCTGCAACGCCGTCACCGAGATCGTCAGGCCGACCGCTGACAACAAGCTGATCATCAACCTGCCCTCGACGGTCGAGATGTCGACACCCAACATCTATGCCGATCGCATCGAGTGGATGTGCCGCAACCTCGACAACCGGGAGAACCTGCTGGTCTCGCTGCATCCGCACAATGACCGCGGCACCGGCATCGCCACCACCGAGCTCGGCCTGATGGCCGGCGCCGACCGTGTCGAAGGCACGCTGTTCGGCAATGGCGAGCGCACCGGCAATGTCGACATCGTCACGCTGGCGCTGAACATGTACACGCAAGGTGTCGATCCGTTGATCGACTGCTCGGACATCAACCGGATGAAGGACGTCTATGAATATTCGAACCAGTTGAAGATCCCCGAGCGCCACCCCTATGTCGGCGAACTCGTCTACACCGCCTTTTCCGGTTCGCACCAGGATGCCATCAACAAGGGCATGAAGGCGCTGAAGAAGGCCAATACGAGCCTGTGGGAAGTGCCCTATCTGCCGATCGACCCGGCCGATGTCGGACGCAGCTACGAAGCCATCATCCGCATCAATTCGCAGTCCGGCAAGGGCGGCATCGCCTATGTGCTGCAGGCCGATTACGGCCTCAATTTGCCGCGCAACCTGCAGATCGAGTTCAGCCAGGAAATCCAGGCGATCACCGATGCCGAGGGCAAGGAAGTGCCGGCCAGGCGCATCTACGAGCGCTTTCTCGAGACCTATGTCGACCAGCCCGGCGCGCGGCTGAAATTCCTCGATCACCACACCTATCCCAGCACCGAGATCAAGGGCCGGCGCGTCGTCGAGGCGGTCATCCTCGACAACGGCAAGGAACTGACGATATCGGGCACAGGCACCGGCCCGATCGACGGCTTCGTCGATGCGCTGTCGCGTCATCTCGGTGTCGAGATGTCGGTGCTCGACTATTCCGAGCACTCGATGCAGCGCGGCTCGAACGCGTCGGCCATTTCCTATGTCGAGATGGAATATCCCGGCGGCAAGCTGTTCGGCGCCGGCATCAACACCAACATCGTCGCCGCCTCGCTGGAAGCAGTGATGTCCGCCGCCAACCGTATCGTCGGCAAAAAAGCCGGCTGACGCCCAACGGGAACAAAGATCGGAACCGTCCCAATCTGGTGATCGGTTCCGACCTTTCGGGCCGTTAACCACCGCGGAATTATCCGGTGGGTACGTGATCGCATAATGGGGTGTATACTTGTGTGGTGGTGCGGGACCTATATGATCGCGCCTCAACCTGTGCCGACTTCGAGAGGATCGACACTTGCAGCATGCCACGCCTGCCGCCCCCGCAGTGCGCGAGACACTGGAGCGACTGCTTGCCAGCCAAACGTTCGGCCGATCCGAACGCGCGCGCAAGCTGCTACGTTATCTTGTCGAACGTGAACAGGCCGGCGAAGCCGACAGGCTCAAGGGCTTTTCCATTGCCATGGATGTTTTCGGCAAGGACGGCGATTTCGACCCGTCCACCGATGCCGTGGTGCGGGTGCAGGCAGGCAGGCTGCGCGAGCTTCTGCAGCACTATTTCGCCAATGAGGGAATTGCCGAACCGGTCCGCATCGCCATTCCGCGCGGCGGCTATGTTCCTGCCTATGAATCGAATGCGATCCGCCTGCCGGATATTGCCGAGGCTGTTCCCGAACTCAGGCTGGACGGCGCCGCATCCGCCGATCGGTCAAACGAAGCCGGCACGGGCACGCCGGAGGCGATGTCTCTGACTTCCGTACCGACTTCGCCTGCCCCCTCGGTGGCGCGCCATCTCCGCTTTTTCTGGATGGCGATCGCGCTGGTCATCGCCATGCTGGGCGTACTGATTCTTCGCCAGGGCAGCACTGCCTTGCTGGCAGGCGGCGACATCTCGGCAACGCCGGAGACCGCTGGCGCAACCGCAAGCATCACATCGTCGGCAAGGGCTGACGCCCTGCCGCAAGTCTATATCGGACTCAAGGCTGACGGCCCCGACGCCAGCCGTGTCGCCGCATCGCTGCGCGCCGGCCTGAGTGGCTTCGATACGATCGACTTCATCGGCCGCGACACCGTCAACGATCCAGCCGACGACGCTGCGAGCTTCATATTCGACATCCTGCCCGGACCGGACGCGGGCGATATCACGATAGAACTGCAAAGCATGGCGTCCGGACGGGTGCTTCTATCGCGCAATCTCACCCCTGCCGACAGCGCACCTGCGGCGGTCGAAGACCGTATTGCCGACATGCTGAGCTCGGCACTCCCCGCCTCCGGCACCATCTACAACTATATCGAGCAGACCGGCACGCCAAACGGTCTGACGCAGTGCCTGCTGCTCAACGGCAAATATTACCTCGACCAGAACGCCAGGACCCATGAGGCGGCCTATCGTTGCCTCGAGAAGCTGGCCAATGGTGGAACCAAGTCCTCGCTCGTCTATTCGGAACTTGCTTCCCTGCATCTCGAGGCAGTGTCCGATCATTACGCCTATCCGCCCAACGCGACGATTGAAACAGCCGTCGAGTTTGCCCATCGCGGCGTGCAGATGGGTCCGACCAGCCCTTATGCGCATCGCGCCTACGGCTATGTCAGTTCGCGCCTCGGCAATACGGACGAATCAATCCGCTGGATGCGCAAGGCCTATGAACTCAACCCCTACGATCTCGGCATGGCCGCCGCTTACGGCTACGGGCTGATCTTCGCCGGACGATACGCCGAGGGAACGCCGATCCTCGATCATGCGGCGGAGACCTTCAGCGGACACCCGACATGGTGGGACTATGGGCTGTTCGTCGGTGAGCTCATGCTCGGCGACACGTACAAGGCAGTCGCGGCCAGCATGGCACTGAGAACGACGGCAACGAAATCACACTATCTGGCGGCACGGCTGATCGGCGCCAAGGCTGCCGGACAGGACCATCTGGTGAGCACGCTGCTGAAACAGTTGACCACCGAGTTCCCCAAATTTGCCGCCGATCCGCGGGCGACTTTCGTCGAGCGGAAATATCCGGCCGACCTGACCGACCGGCTGGTTCAGGCGCTGCGCGCTGCCGGGCTCGGCAGCCCGAGCTGACATCATCGACGTCCGCGCACTGGCTGCGCCGTGTCCCGATGGGTTTACTGCGCTCCGATCGCCGAATGCCGGTTGATCCCCAAGTTCTGTACACAACCGTACAAATCGCGAAAATTTTACTGGTCATCATGTCGGACTAGGAGCAATTCAGCCACGATTGGTGTCGCGCATTCTGCAATAACAAAAAATCAGCTTTCATGACCGCATCACTTTTTGCCGCCGAAGAGGGTGTTGGCTCGAAGGCCATCGTCCTGCTGCACGGTTTCGGCGGCTGCCACGATGTATGGCGCGAGGTGATTTCCGCCCTGACGCCTTCCACGCATACGCTGGCCTATGATCTGCCTGGGCATGGGATGTCGCTCGACTTTCCCGCCGCCGGTCCGGCCAGGGTGGCGGCCAAGGCCGTGCTGACCGACCTCTCGGAGCGTCGGCTGAAGCGCGTTCATCTCGTGGGCCACTCGATGGGTGGTGCCGTGGCGGCGCTGATGGCGCTGGCCGAGCCCGAAAAGATAGCCTCGCTGACGCTTCTGGCGCCGGGCGGCCTTGGCCCCGAAATCAATGGACCGCTGTTGCGCCGCTATGCCGAAGCCGCGGATCGGTCCGAGATCCGCTCCTGCCTCTCCGTGATGTCGGGACCTTCTGCCCTGCCGCTCGAACATACGGTGGACATCCTTTGGGAAATGCGCAGGCGACCCGGCCAACTCGAAAAGCTGGTCGGGATCGCGGCCGCCATGACCGTGGACGATCGGCAAGGCGTCATCCCGCACGATCGCCTCGATCGGCTGAACATGCCGGTAATGATGGCATGGGGAACCAGCGATGCGGTGCTGCCCTTTACCCAGGCGGATGACCTGCCGGCGCATTTTCACGTGCACCACGTGCTGGAGGCGGGCCATATGCTGGCCGAGGAAGCACCCGACCTCGTTGCCGAGATCATTCGCCGCAACACCAGCCGCCGCGCCAGGCCGCACCGCCAGAAATTCGCCGCCGCAGCAAGCTGACCTTTTCGCGCACGACGACCCTCCTGAGCATCCCGACGCCGTCGATCTCGCCAGTGCATTTTGCCGGCGGCTGTGTTAACCCAGTGTTAACCAAACCCACGAGGCAGACGCCGATGAAGGAAGCAGGCGAGAAGACCATCGACCAGTCGAAGAAACTGTCCGATGCCATCCGTGATGTCAAAAATGCCTTCGCCGACCGCGACGATGTCGTCGTCGACATGCGCGAGGCGCATCGCATGCGCCTCGATCTGCTTGCCGCCGAGCTGGCGCCGGTTTTTGCCGATGTTCCGGCGGACATGGACAATTTCGACTTTGTCGTCTCGTCGGGCTTGCAGCCGCGCCTGTGGATCGACGCCATCAGCCATGTCGCCATGGGGCGCGACCGCCGCACCTATCGCTTCCTCAAGGACACCCGCATCGGCCGGGTGGTGCTTGCCGAATCCACTGAGATGAAATCGGTTGCCGATTCCGTGACGCGCTATGTCGCCGAGCGCATCGTCGAGCGTCAGAGGATGCTGGAAGGCGGCGTCGAACCCGCCGTCGCCGGCCTGAAACGTGCGTATGTGCCAGAAGCCGAACCGCCGCTGCGCGCGACGGAGCGCGGCAAACGCTGGTCGGCCCTTCTGTCCGGGCTTGGCCTGGTCGCTGCCGGCGCACTGGTCGGCCTTGTGGTGTCGGTCGTCCTGTTCTGGGACCGCATCGTGGCCATGGTTGTCAATTTGCGGCCATAGCGGCCTCGGCGCCAAGCTCCACCGTCTGCAGATCGGATGGCGGTATGGACGGCCCGGTCAGGCCGCGCCGTGTCAGCCGGATCCGCCAGTTTCCCTTTTCACCGTCGATGTCGAACAGATTATACTGCGCCGCCGGGTGCTTGCCACCCGGCGCCTGGCCGGCGGCAGCGACACCGACCGCCGGGATCCTGACGCCTCGACCGCCGATGAAGAACAGCGACGGCAGATGCGAATGGCCGTGCAGCACAAGGTCGGCGCCATGGCGGCGAATGATCTTGTTGAAGCGGGCGATGCCGAACAGCCGCTTGTGCTGCGGGACCGCGCCGCGCACCGGCGGATGATGGATCATGATGACGCGGAACAGCCCCTGTCCGGCAGTGTCCTGGAGGATTTTGCCGAGCCTATCCCCCTGGCCTTCCATGAAAAACCCATTGGCCATGAAGGGTGCCGTGGCGCGCGCCGTCGAGACGCCGATCAGCGCGACATTGCCGCGTACACGCAGATAGGGGAAGGCGTTGCGGTCGACCGGCGTGTTGACGCCGTCGCCGCTCATCCACGCCGCCCAGGACCGGCAGACCTTGTCGAAGGCGCCCGGCACATAGGCGTCGTGATTGCCCGGAACGACCGAAACATCATGCGGCGGCCCCAGCGTCTCCAGCCAGTGCCTGGCCATCTCGATCTCGCCGTCGAGCGCCAGATTGACCAGGTCGCCGGTGACGGCGAGGTGATCAGGCGTGTTCGCCTTGATGTCGGCGACGATCGTGTCAATGACCGCATCATGCATATGGCGGCGGCGGTTGCGCTGCCAGTTGACATAGCCGAGCACGCGCTTGGAGGCGAGATCGCGATAGGATACATCGGGGAGCGGCCCCAGATGGACATCGGAAATATGCGCGAGCCTGAACATACAACCTTCATAGGCGACCCGCGCGCGGCTTTCCACCCACGGTTTCGCTATCAATGACGAGCCCTGAAGATGCCTTCCGCCAGACCGGCTGGCCAGGGTTGAGGGCCAGGCTGTTCCATCTCTATTTCGTGCTGCGGAGGCCGATGACGCTTGGCGTGCGCGGCCTGATCCACGACACAGCGTCCAGATCCGTCTTCCTTATTCGCCATACTTATGTACCGGGCTGGCAGCTTCCCGGCGGCGGCGTCGAAGTCGGCGAGACGATGAACGAGGCGCTGGCCCGTGAACTGGCCGAGGAAGGCAACATCGCTCTGACCGCCCCGCCGGTGCTCAAATCGATGCATTTCAACCGCCGCTCCAGCCACCGCGACCATGTCGGCTTTTATCTGCTCGAGCATTTCAGCCAGACGGCGCCGAAGCTGCCGGACCACGAGATCGCCGAAGCCGGCTTCTTCCCGCTCGACCGCTTGCCGCAGGGCACGACGCCGGCGACGCTGCGCCGGATCGCCGAGGTTTTTGACGGCGAGCAGCCCTCGCCCTACTGGTAGATCAGGCCGCCGCTTTCTCGAAGCGCGCCCGGTCATGCCGTGCGGCATAATCGAGATCCGGTCCGACAGGCACGATCCGCGTCGGATTGATCGTCTGGTGGCTGCCGTAATAATGAGCCTTGATGTGATGCATGTTCACCGTCCCGGCCACGCCAGGGACCTGATAGAGATCGCGCAGATAGTTGGACAGGTTCGGGTAGTCGGCGATGCGGCGCAGATTGCATTTGAAATGGCCGACATAAACCGGATCGAAGCGCACCAGCGTGGTGAACAGCCGCCAGTCGGCCTCGGTGATACGACCACCGACGAGATAGCGCTGTTTTGCCAGCCGCTCCTCCAACGTATCCAGCGCCGAAAACAGCTCGCCGAAAGCCTCTTCATAGGCGCGTTGCGTGGTGGCGAAGCCGGCGCGATAGACGCCGTTGTTGATGGCGGGATAGACCAGCGCATTGATGCGGTCGATCTCGCCGCGCAACGCCTTCGGATAGAAATCCAAGCTGGCGTCGCCCCATTCATCGAAGGTTGAATTCAGCATGCGGATGATTTCGGAAGACTCGTTGGAGACGATGGTCTGCTCCTTTTTGTCCCACAGCACCGGCACAGTCACCCTGCCCGAATAGGCGGGATCGGCCTTGGCATAGATCTGGTGCAGGAAGTCGAGGCCGTAGAGCGTGTCGCCCGTGGCGCCGTCCTCAGCTACGAACGTCCAGCCGTTGGCGCCCATGAAATGATGCACCACGGACACCGATATGATGCCCTCCAGCTTCTTCAGCGCGCGAAAGATCAACGTCCGGTGGGCCCACGGACAGGCAAGCGAGACATAGAGGTGATAGCGGCCGGGCTCGGCCTTGAAACCGCGCGTCCGGCCTTCGGCGGGCGCCCCGTCAACGGTGATCCAATCGCGCCATTGCGACTGCGCCCGCACGAACCTGCCACCATTGTCCGCCGTATCGTACCAGCGGTCCTGCCATCTTCCTTCGACCAGCAATCCCATGCGAATCTCCTTGCGTCCTGTTGGTTGATGTAGGCGCAAGGCTGCCCTGTCGAAGACGTCAGGTGCTGAACAGACCGTCACTTGGCCGAAATGACGGACAGAAACGGCCGATTGCAGCGGCGGGAAATTGGTGCTAGCGGACAATCCGCATGTTCGACTTTGCTTTGATCCGGTTTGACCGACGACGAAAGGGCGCCCGCGCTTGATGAAGCGCTGACTGGCGAATGCTGCCGTTTGCAGCAACCTTTCCTCCTTGTACCGGACCGCAGACCATGAGCCTTGCCGACGTGAAATACCTGCCGGAAACCCCGGCGCACGACCCCGAGATCGAAGCCATCAACGACGAAGCCTTCGGGCCCGGCCGCTTTGTGCTGGCCGCCTACAAGATTCGTGAGGCCGGAGGGCACGAGCGCTCGCTGTCCTTTGTCGCCGTCAATGGCGACATCGTCGTCGCCTCGGTGCGCATGACCCGCATCGCCGCCGGTGCCGGCCGCGCATTGATGCTCGGGCCGCTCGCCGTGCGGCCGGCCTTCAAGAATCTCGGCATCGGCCGCCGGCTGGTGGCGATCGCGCTCGAGGCCGCTGCCCGGGCCGGCGCACCTGCCGTCATGCTGGTCGGTGACGAGCCCTATTACGGGCCGCTCGGTTTCAAGCGGATTCCGCGCGGCCAGATTTCGATGCCGCGCCCCGTCGACCTCGACCGGCTGCTGTCGCACGAGATCGCGCCGGGCGCGGTCGCCAGGCTCTTGGGCGAGGTCTGCCACGCCGATCAGGCCAGGGTGACCGATCCTACCGCGGCGATGGCTTGACCTTTCCCATCGATCTGGCGCCTGATCCGTCCACTGCTCCTGAGATCAAAGGATGACGTCATGAACCCGAACGGCCAGATCGCGATCGTCACCGGCGGCGGCTCCGGCCTTGGCGAGGCAACGGCGCGCGCGCTGGCCACCAAGGGAGCCCGCGTCGCCATCTTCGATGTCGGTATTGACCGCGCGGCCAAGGTCGCGGCCGAGATCGGCGGTATTGCCGTCCAATGCGACGTCAGCAGCGCCGACAGTGGGACTGCTGCCCTCGCCGACGTCGCCGCCAAGCTTGGCGAGCCGCGTATCCTGATCAATTGCGCCGGCATCGCCATCGGCGTGAAGACGATCGGCAAGGATGGTCCCCATCCGCTTGATCAGTACCGCAAGGTGATCGAGGTCAATCTGATCGGCACGTTCAACATGATCCGCCTCGTCGCCGAACGCGCGTCGAAGCTCGAGCCGCTGCCGGGCGGCGAGCGCGGCGTCATTGTCAACACCGCTTCGGTTGCCGCCTATGATGGCCAGATCGGCCAGGCCGCCTATGCGGCGTCCAAGGGCGGCGTCGTCGGCATGACGCTGCCGGTGGCGCGCGACCTTGCCCGTTCCGGCATCCGCGTCTGCACCATCGCTCCCGGCATCTTCAAGACGCCGATGATGGCCGGCATGCCGCAAGAGGTGCAGGATTCACTGGGCGCCGCCGTGCCCTTCCCGTCGCGCCTGGGCGAACCGTCCGAATATGCCGCT
>NZ_RZQP01000149.1:0-15323 GCF_003998165.1 Mesorhizobium sp. M7A.F.Ca.US.007.01.2.1
GCTCGAAGGTTCGCGAGGTCGAGGACCGCCAGCGCGCCGCCGAGGATGCCAAGCGTCGCGCCGAGGACGAAGAGCGCCGCAAGCGCGAACGCGATGAATCCGCACGCCGCCAGGCCGAGGAAGAGGCGCGGTTGCAGACCGAGGCCGAATCCCGCCGTCGGGCCGAGGAAGAGGCGCGTCGCCGCGCGCCATTGGCTGCCGAACTGGCAACAGTCGATGACGAGGAAGTGGCCAAGCCGAAGCGGGTTGGCGCCGGCGCACCGGTGCGCCGTCCGGTCACGCCTGAAGTGGCGCGTCCGGCCAAGCCGACCAAGAGCGAGGAGGATCGCCGCCGTGGCAAGCTGACGCTGAATTCGGCATTGTCCGACGAAGATGCGCGAGCCCGTTCGCTGTCGTCGATGCGTCGCCGCCAGGAAAAATTCAAGCGCGCGATGCACAATGAGCCGCGCGAGAAAGTCATGCGCGAAGTGATCCTGCCAGAGACCATCACCATCCAGGAACTGGCGCAACGCATGTCCGAGCGCGCGGTCGACCTGGTCAAGTTCTTCATGAAGCAGGGCCAGATCCTGAAGCCGGGCGACGTCATCGACGCCGACACGGCCGAGCTGGTCGCCACCGAATTCGGCCACACGGTCCGCCGCGTCGCCGAATCCGACATCGAGGAAGGCCTGTTCAACATCGCCGACAATGCCGAGGACCTGGTTTCGCGTCCGCCGGTCGTGACGATCATGGGTCACGTCGATCATGGCAAGACCTCGCTGCTCGACGCGATCCGCAACGCCAATGTCGTCTCCGGCGAAGCCGGCGGCATCACCCAGCATATCGGCGCCTACCAGGTCGAGAAGAATGGTCACAAGATCACCTTCATCGACACGCCCGGCCACGCCGCCTTCACGGCGATGCGTGCTCGTGGCGCCCAGGCGACCGACATCGCCATCCTGGTGGTTGCGGCCGATGACAGCGTCATGCCGCAGACGATCGAATCGATCAGCCATGCCAAGGCGGCCGGCGTTCCGATCATCGTGGCGATCAACAAGATCGACAAGCATGATGCCGATCCGCAGAAGGTGCGCTCCGAACTGCTGCGCCACGAGGTTTTCGTCGAATCCATGGGCGGTGAAGTTCTGGACGTCGAAGTGTCGGCGACCAAGGGCACCAATCTCGACAAACTGCTCGAGGCGATCCTGCTGCAGGCCGAAATTCTCGACCTGAAGGCCAATCCGGACCGTACCGCCGAAGGCGTCGTCATCGAGGCCCAGCTCGACAAGGGCCGTGGTCCCGTTGCCACCGTGCTGGTGCAGACCGGCACGCTGATGCCGGGCGACATCCTCGTTGCCGGCAATGAATGGGGCCGGGTGCGTGCGCTGGTCAACGATCGTGGCGTGCAGATCAAGGAAGCGCCGCCGGCGATGCCGGTGGAAGTGCTTGGCTTGCAGGGCACCCCGCAGGCCGGCGATCGCTTCGCCGTGGTCAACAACGAGGCCCGTGCCCGCGAGATCACCGAATACCGCCAGCGTCTGGCGCGCGAGAAGGCGGTTGCCAAGCATGCCGGCCAGCGCGGTTCGCTCGAGCAGATGATGTCGCAGTTGCAGACAAGCGGGCTGAAGGAATTCCCGCTGGTCATCAAGGGCGACGTGCAGGGCTCGATCGAGGCGATCAACGCCGCACTCGATAAGCTCGGTACCGACGAAGTGCGTGCACGCATCGTCCATGCTGGCGCCGGCGCCATCACCGAAAGCGACGTGTCGCTGGCCGAGACTTCGGGTGCCGCGATCATCGGCTTCAACGTCCGCGCCAACGTCCAGGCACGTGCCGCTGCAGCGGCGGCTGGCATCGAGATCCGCTACTACTCGATCATCTACAACCTTGTGGATGACGTGAAGGCGGCTCTGTCGGGCCTGTTGTCGCCGGAGCGTCGCGAGACTTTCATCGGCAATGCGCAGATCCTCGAAATCTTCGACATCACCAAGGTCGGCAAGATCGCCGGCTGCCGTGTCACCGAAGGCAAGGTCGAGCGTGGTGCGGGCGTGCGCCTGATCCGCGACAACGTCGTCATCCACGAAGGCACGCTGAAGACGCTGAAGCGCTTCAAGGACGAAGTTTCGGAAGTCCCCGGCGGCCAGGAGTGCGGCATGGCCTTCCAGAACTACGAGGACATGCGCGTCGGCGACGTCATCGAGTGCTTCCGCGTCGAGATGGTGACCCGGACACTCTGAGTTCGAGTGACTTGTCCATACCGGGCGGTGGTCGAAAGGCCGCCGCCCCAAGTCTATTGAGAATGCCCATATGAGACATGCGGCACGGTTCCATCCCGCGCCTCACGCTTTCAGGATTGAGAAAAATGCCCCGTCCAACCGCATCCAGCCCATCCCAGCGCATGCTGCGCGTCGCCGAACAGGTGCGCCATGCGCTATCCGAAACCCTGCAGCGCGGCGAGATCATCGATCCGCTGATCGAGAACACCGTGGTGTCGGTCTCGGAAGTGCGCATGTCGCCCGATTTGAAGGTCGCTACCGCTTTCGTCTCGCCGCTCGGCGCCAAAGATGCCGATGCGGTGGTCGAGGCGTTGAACAAGCATGCGAAATTCGTCCGTGGCCGTGTCTCCGGCGCGCTGCGGCAGATGAAGTTCATGCCGGAGTTCCGCTTCAAGCTCGACACCTCCTTCGACAATTTTGCCAGGATCAACGACCTCTTGAAATCGCCGGAAGTGGCGCGCGATCTGGGTCCTGAGGACCAGGAAAACGCAGACCAGGACAAAGACGACAACAAGGACACCGAATAGTGGCGCGTCGCGGCAAGAAGAAGGGCCGGCCGATCTCGGGCTGGCTGATCCTGGACAAGCCGGTCGGCATGGGCTCGACCGAAGCCGTCTCCAAGATCAAATGGCTGTTCCAGGCGGAAAAGGCCGGCCATGCAGGCACGCTCGACCCGCTGGCATCCGGCATGCTGCCGATCGCGCTTGGCGAGGCTACCAAGACCGTGCCTTACGTGCAGGACGGCGCCAAAATCTATCGCTTCACCGTTGCCTGGGGACAGGAGCGTTCGACCGATGATCTCGAAGGTCCGGTGACGAAAGAATCCGACCTGCGTCCGTCGGAAGCCCAAGTGCTCGCCCTGCTGCCGAAATACACCGGCGTCATCATGCAGACGCCGCCGCAATTCTCCGCCATCAAGATCGCAGGCGAGCGCGCCTATGATCTGGCCCGCGACGGCGCGACGGTCGACATACCCGCGCGAGAGATCGAGATCGGCCGTCTGGACGTTGTCGAGCATGGCGCCGACCATACTGTTTTCGAGGTCGAGTGCGGCAAGGGCACCTATGTGCGCTCGCTGGCCCGCGACATGGGCCGCGACATCGGCTGCTTCGGTCACATCTCCGAATTGCGCCGGGTCGAGGTCGAGCCGTTCACCTCGGAAGACTTCGTCACCATCGCCGAACTGGAAGCCGCCCGTTTCGGTGTGGAGGAGGTCGACAGCTCGGACACGACAGAAGCCGCTGACACGGCAGAGGCTGCCGACAAGGTGGAAGCGCCAATCGACTTCGACGCCATCGATGCGCTTCTGGTCGATACGTCGGCAGCCCTCGATTGCCTGCCGCAGATCGCCATCAGCGATGACGCGGCAACCAAGATCCGCCTCGGCAACCCGGTCATCATCCGCGGCCGCGACGCACCGGTGGAAGCCGAAGAAGCCTGCGCCACGGCGCGCGGCAAGCTGGTCGCCATCGGTGCCATTGAGCAAGGCATGTTCAAGCCCAAGCGGGTCTTTGCCGGTTGATTCCTGTCGTCTAATGTCGAGGCGAGGACTCGCACGAGGGGAATATGGCAAAGACTGAGACCGTGAAGACGCGGGCACCGGCGAAAACGCGGCGGCCGCCGGTCGGTGCGTCGCCCGGCACGCTGATCGCCGACCCGTCGGCGCGTCGCTCGGAACTGCGTCTGACGCTGATCTCGCCCGAAAAATTCAAGACTATCGAAAATGCCAGCATCGACGACCTCAACACCCATTGCGACAAATGGCCGGTCCTCTGGCTCGACTGCACCGGCCTCGCCAACATCCCGCTGATCGAGGAGATCGGCCGCATTTTCAGCCTGCATCCGCTGGCGCTGGAGGACGTCGTCAACACCGGCCAGCGGCCCAAGGTCGACTTCTTCGAGGACCATGCCTTCGTCGTCGTCAGGATGATCGACGATGTCACCTCGCACCGCTATGAGCAGATCGCCGTCTTCTTCGGCAGCAACTTCGTCGTTACCTTCCAGGAGCGGGAAGGCGATCCATTCGATCCGGTGCGCAAGCGCATCGAAAGTTCGGCGCCCAACCGGCTGCGCGCCCGCGGCGCCGACTATCTTGCCTATGCGCTGATCGATGCCATCGTCGACAGCTATTTTCCGCCGATCGAGGCCGCCGGTGACATGGTCGACAGCATCGAGGACCAGATGCTGCATTCGCCGCACAAACACCAGATGCGGCAGCTGCATGAATTGCGGCGTGACGCCAACGTGCTGAAAGGCGTGCTGTGGCCGATGCGCGATGCGCTGGCGACGCTGATCCGCAACGATGTGCCCTATGTGAAGGCCGAGACCAAGATCTTCCTCAACGACACGCTCGACCATGCGCTCAGGCTGATCGAGCTGGTCGAGACCCAGCGCGATATGCTGACCGGCCTGATCGAGATGCACCTGTCGCTGAGCCAGGCGCGCACCAACGACGTTATCAGCTATCTCACCATCGTCTCGGTCATCTTCATGCCGCTCACCTTCCTGGTCGGCATCTGGGGCATGAATTTCGATCCGGAGTCTTCGCCCTGGAACATGCCGGAACTGAAGGCCTACTACGGCTATCCCTTGTCGCTGCTGTTCATGGCGCTTGTCGCGTTCGGGCTGATCGCCTTCTTCAAATGGAAGAAATGGCTTTGACAGGGATAAACCTGCCATTTTGGCCTGAAAAGCCGGCTTGTGAATTGGGCTGGTGTTTTCCGGGGAATTGCACTATATGCGCCGCAGCTTAGCGCTATGACGCTTTGCTTGCACCGGCCCCTGCTGGACGACATCCCGGCTGAGGGCGACCCGTTTCCTCAAACAGATAAGGAAAAACACGATGTCGATTACTGCCGAGCGCAAACAGGAATTGATGGGTGAATTCGCAACCGCCAAGGGCGATACCGGGTCTCCGGAAGTCCAGGTGGCCATCCTTTCCGAGCGCATCAAGAACCTGACCGACCATTTCAAGGACCACAAGAAGGATAACCATTCCCGCCGTGGTCTGCTTGCTCTCGTCTCCCAGCGCCGCAGCCTGCTTGATTATCTCAAGCGCAAGGACGACGCGCGCTACCAGACGCTGATCGAGAAGCTCGGTCTGCGTCGTTGACGAATTGACCGGCGGGCTTTCGAAGGAGAGCCCGCCGGTCGCGCATTCTGCCAGTCGTATCGACTGGCCAGACCCGGTTTCGATCGTGCAGAGGGCACTCGAAACCGCCCATGGACGGTCATGGGGCAGGATTGCAGGACGCTCGCGCGCACCGCGCCGAAACACCCGAGCCTCCCGTTGTCTTGCCCGTGGCTGCCCGAGAAAGGAAGCCAGGGAAAGGGCATCTCCGCGCACCGTGAAACGGCGCGGCCCTTTCCTCATATTAAGGACAAGAGATGTTCAATCACCACAAAGTGGAAATCGAATGGGGCGGTCGTCCGCTCATCCTCGAAACCGGCAAGATCGCGCGCCAGGCTGATGGCGCGGTGCTCGCCACCTACGGCGAGACCAAGGTCCTCGCCACCGTCGTTTCGATGAAGGAGCCGAAGCCCGGCCTCGATTTCTTCCCGCTGACCGTCAACTACCAGGAAAAGACCTACGCCGCCGGCAAGATCCCGGGTGGCTATTTCAAGCGTGAAGGCCGTCCGAGCGAGAAGGAAACGCTGGTTTCCCGCCTCATCGACCGCCCGATCCGCCCGCTCTTCGCCTCCGGCTACAAGAACGACACCCAGATCGTCGTCACCGTCGTCCAGCATGATCTCGAGAACGATCCCGACATCCTGTCGATCGTTGCCACTTCGGCCGCCCTGACGCTCTCCGGCGTTCCCTTCATGGGCCCGGTTGGCGGCGCCCGCGTCGGCTACATCAACGGCGAATACGTTCTGAACCCGCATGTCGACGAGATGCAGGAATCCAAGCTCGACCTCGTTGTCGCCGGCACCGCCGACGCTGTGCTGATGGTTGAGTCCGAAGCCAAGGAATTGGGCGAAGAGCTGATGCTCGGCGCCGTCATGTTCGGCCACAAGGGCTTCCAGCCGGTCATCGACGCCATCATCAAGCTGGCCGAAGTCGCCGCCAAGGAGCCGCGCGACTTCACCGCGCCGGACTATTCCGCGCTTGAAGCCGAGATGCTGAAGATCGTCGGCGACGAACTCAGCAATGCCTACAAGAACGTCGACAAGCAGAAGCGTTACGCCGCCGTCGACGCCGTCAAGGCGAAGGTCAAGGCAGCGTTTGCCCCGGCCGAAGGCGAAGATGCCAAGTACACTTCCGAGCAGATCGGTTCGGTATTCAAGGAACTCCAGGCCAAGGTCGTGCGCTGGAACATCCTCGACACCGGTTCGCGCATCGATGGCCGTGACCTCAAGACGGTCCGCAAGATCGTCTCCGAAGTCGGCGTCCTGCCGCGCACCCACGGTTCGGCGCTGTTCACCCGCGGCGAGACCCAGGCGCTGGTCGTTGCCACGCTCGGCACCGGCGAGGACGAGCAGTATGTCGATTCGCTGACCGGCATGTACAAGGAGAAGTTCCTCCTTCACTACAACTTCCCTCCCTATTCCGTCGGCGAGACCGGCCGCATGGGTTCGCCGGGTCGCCGCGAAATCGGCCATGGCAAGCTCGCCTGGCGCGCCATTCGCCCGATGCTGCCGAGCGCCGACCAGTTCCCCTACACGCTGCGTGTCGTCTCGGAGATCACCGAGTCCAACGGTTCGTCGTCGATGGCCACCGTCTGCGGCACCTCGCTGGCGCTGATGGATGCCGGCGTGCCGCTGGCCAAGCCCGTCGCCGGTATCGCCATGGGCCTGATCAAGGAAGGCGAGCGTTTCGCCGTTCTATCCGACATCCTCGGTGACGAGGATCACCTCGGCGACATGGACTTCAAGGTCGCCGGCACCGCCAACGGCATCACCTCGCTGCAGATGGATATCAAGATCGAAGGCATCACCGAGGAGATCATGAAGATCGCGCTGGACCAGGCCAAGGATGGCCGCCAGCACATCCTCGGCGAGATGGCGCATGCTCTGACCGGCGCGCGTTCGGAACTCGGTGAGTTCGCACCGCGCATCGAAGTGATGCACATCCCGACCGACAAGATCCGTGACGTGATCGGCTCGGGCGGCAAGGTGATCCGCGAGATCGTCGAAAAGACCGGCGCCAAGATCAACATCGAGGACGACGGCACGGTCAAGATCGCTTCGTCCAATGCCAAGGAGATCGAGGCGGCGAAGAAGTGGATCCACACCATCGTCGCCGAGCCGGAAGTCGGCGAGATCTACGAAGGTACGGTCGTCAAGACCGCGGACTTCGGCGCTTTCGTCAACTTCTTCGGTCCGCGTGACGGCCTCGTCCACATCTCGCAGCTTGCCAACGACCGGGTCGCCAAGACCTCGGACGTGGTCAAGGAAGGCGACAAGGTCTGGGTCAAGCTGATGGGCTTCGACGAGCGCGGCAAGGTCCGCCTGTCGATGAAGGTCGTCGACCAGGCCACCGGCAAGGAACTCGCCCGCGACAAGAAGACCGAAGGCGAAGAAAACGCCGCCTGATTGGTCTGAGATCATGAATCGAAACGGGCGCGGCTTATGTCGCGCCCGTTTTCATTTTCAGCCTGGGTTTCAAAGCGCTTAGACAAGTCGAGATCGAACAATGTCCGCCGAGCCGTTGAAGACGCTTTTCCATCCCTTCGAGGCGGAGGCTGTTCCTCTACCGGCCAAGGGCACGCGCGCCCTGTTTCTCGGCGCTGAGCCGGGTTTTCGCCTGCCTGAAGGCTTTGAGGCGACACTTCACCTCGTGCAGGGTTTCCGGCCGCATTTTAGCGCGCTGCAAGCCTCCGGCTTCGTCGTCACCGCGCAAGTGGAAGGCGATGGCTTCGATATGGCACTTGTGCTTGCCGGCCGGCATCGCGGCCTGAACGAAGTGCGCATCGCGCAGGCGCTTGAGTGCGTGGCGCCGGGCGGCCTGGTCGTCATTGCCGGCGGCAAGGACGATGGCATTGCCAGCCTGCGCAAGCGCGTTGCCGAGCTTGTGCCGCTTGAAGGCCATTTGCCCAAATATCACGGCATTGCCTTCTGGCTGCGACGTCCCGCCGATCTGGCCGCCGCGGAAGAATTGCGCGCTGCCAACCCCGCTCTGCTGGTTGAAGGCCGGTTCCACACCGCGCCCGGCATGTTCTCGTTCGACCGGATCGATACCGGATCGAAATTGCTGGTCGAGAACCTGCCCAATGACCTGCGTGGCAGCATTGCCGATCTCTGCGCCGGCTGGGGCTATGTGGCGGCCGAGATCGCCGCCCGCTCCCCCGGCGTTCAGGCGCTCGACCTCTATGAGGCCGATTTCGCCGCGCTTGAAGCCGCGAAGCTCAATCTGGCAGCGGTCAGCCAGCCGATCGCCAGGAATTTCTTCTGGATCGATCTGCTGAAGGAACCAGTCGAGAAGCGCTACGACGCGATTGCCATGAACCCGCCCTTTCACCGCAGCCGGGCGGCCGAGCCGGAGATCGGCGCCGGCATGATCCGAGCGGCGGCCAAGGCCTTGAAGCCGGGTGGGCGGCTGTTCATGGTCGCCAACCGTCAGCTTCCCTACGAGCCGATCTTGGCGGCTGCCTTTTCGAGCCATGCCGAACTCGCTCGTGACGGCATGTTCAAGGTGCTTTCCGCTCGTCGTTGAAGCATGATCCCGAAAAGTGGATACCGGTTTCGGAAAAGACCATGCTCAGACGAAAACAGATATCGCGTCGCACTCAATGCAGATTGGCAACGCGCCGGACCTCATCGGTGATATGCACGTCGCCGACCCTGATCTTGAGGGGGGCGGGCCTGCCATACAGGTAGCCTTGCACCACCTCGCAGCCGGCTGCCCTGAGCAGTGTCGCCTGGCTTTCGGTCTCGACGCCTTCGGCAATGATGCTGACGCCGAGCGCGCGCGAAAGCCCGACGATGGTCGAGACGACCGCGCCGGAGCTGGAATCCGTGTCGAGGCGGCTGACGAAGGACCGGTCGATCTTCAGCTTGCCGAATGAGAAATCGATCAGGTAGCTCAAATTGGAATAGCCGGTGCCGAAATCATCGACGGCGACCGAAATGCCGATATCCGCAAGCTCCTTCAGGATGGCGGCGGCGCGGTCGCGATCCTGCATCATCGCCGTCTCGGTCACTTCCAGTTCCAGCCGTGACGGCTTGATGCCGGTGCTCGTCATGGTGTCGCGCACGATGCCGACGAAGTCCTTGGTCATGAACTGGACGGGCGAGATGTTGACGGCGACGAAGCAGTCGTCGGGCAGATGCCGGGCGTCGCTGCAGGCTTTGCGCAGCACCCATTCGCCGATCGGACCGATCATGCCGGTTTCCTCGGCGATCGGAATGAACTCCATCGGCGGGATCATGCCGCGTTCCGGATGCCGCCAGCGGATCAGCGCTTCGTAGCCGACGATGCGGCCGGTCGGGAGATCGAGCTGCGGCTGGTAATGAAGGTCGAAGTCACCGCGCTCGAAGGCTGTATGCAGCTCGGATTCGATCCACTGGCGATGGTCGGCGACCCTGCCCATTTCGGCATGGAAGACCGACCAGTTGCCGACGCCGCTGGCGCGCGCGTTCTGCAGCGCCAGATTGGAGCGGCGCAGGATGAGGACGGGATCGACACCGTCCTTTGGCATCGCCACGATGCCGACCGACAGGCTGACCGATTGCAGGTGCGTACCGAGATCATAGGGCTCCATCATCTCGTCGATGAGTCTCTCTATGGTGCTTTCCAAGGACCCTGCGACTTGGTTGTCGGGGAGCAGGATCGCGAATTCACCGGCGCCGATGCGTCCGATCAGCGCGCGCGGCGGCACGCACATCTTCAAGCGCTTGGTGAAGGCGCGGATCAGCTCGTCGCCCTGGCTGTAGCCGATGGCGTCATTGATCTGCTTGAACCGGTCGATGTCGATATCGATGAGGAACATCGGCTCGCCGGTCCGGCTGGTCGCGCATGCCGCCTCGGCAATCTTGCCGACCATCGCCGGACGTGCCACCAGGCCGGTCAGCTTGTCGAAATGGGTTTCCGTGAAGACGAAATCCGCCGATTCATCGACGCCGGCGAAGAAGGACATCGCGGCGACCGACGCCGCCAGTGCGCAAAGAGCGGCCATTACCGAGACCATCATGTCGGCGGAGATGCCGGCAAAGCCATCGCCGAGACCGAGCTTCAGGCCCCAGAGCCCGAGGACGAAACTGCCGAGACCCGAACTCGCTATGGTGAGCAGTCGGAACACCGGTGTTCGCTTCGGGTTGCTGACGGCGAGCATTGAAAGTTCCCCTGAGTACGGGGCTTTCTAGCGGATATCTCCTTAAAATGAGTTTCCGCGAATGAATCCAATTTTATTGGACCGAAAGTATTTCTTGAGCGGATCAATGCGACTGGCGCTGAAACGGGGTTTAGCCGCGCGCTTTAAGCTTCGTGTTTTCAGATGTCCGCCATTTCAAAACCGTCGCGCACCTTTGGCCGACAGGCGTTAGTCTCGCCCGCCGTCGGTCTGCTTCAATTCGTCGAGCGTCGGCATGGAAACGATGTGATAGCCGGAATCGACATAGTGGATTTCGCCGGTAACCCCGGAAGACAGATCCGACAACAGATAAAGCGCCGAACCACCGACCTCGTCGATGGTCACCGTACGGCGCAGTGGCGAGTTTCGCTGCTGGTAGGAGAACATGTGGCGGGCGTCCGAAATGCCGGCGCCGGCGAGCGTGCGCACGGGCCCAGCCGATATGCCGTTTACCCTGATGCCGCGCGGACCGTAATCGTTGGCGAGGTAGCGCACGCTGGCCTCCAGTCCGGCCTTGGCGACGCCCATGACATTGTAGTTCGGCATGACGCGGACGGAGCCCGCATAGGTCAGCGTGATCATCGATCCGCCGTCCTTCATCAAGGTGGCCGCATGGCGGGCGACCTCGGTGAAGGAGTAGCAGGAGATCACCATGGTGCGGACGAAATTATCCCGGCTGGTGTCGGCGTAGAGGCCTTTCAACTCGTTCTTGTCGGAAAAGCCGATGGCGTGGACGATGAAATCCAGCCCGCCCCATTCGTTGCCCAGGGTCTCGAACGTGGCGGCGACCGAAGCGCTGTCCTCGACGTCGCACGGCACGACCAGCGAGGCGCCGAGCTTGTCGGCCAGCGGCTTGACCCGGCGTCCGAAGGCATCGCCCTGATAGGTGAAGGCGAGTTCCGCCCCGTGTTCGGACAATTTCCGGGCGATGCCCCAGGCGATCGAATGATCGTTGGCGACACCCATGACAAGCCCGCGCTTGCCCTTCATCAATCCGTCCATGGCCGGCAAATCCTTATGCGGAATAGCGCTGGAAAACGAGCGTGGCGTTGGTGCCACCGAAGCCGAACGAATTGGACAAAACAGTGTCGATCCTGGCGTCGTCGATGCGCTTTCGCACGATCGGCATGCCCTCGAATTCGGGGTCGAGGGTCTCGATATGGGCGCTTTCGCCGATGAAACCGCCCTGCATCATCAGGATCGAGTAGATGGATTCCTGAACGCCGGCCGCGCCCAGCGAATGGCCGGTCAGCGACTTCGTCGAGGTGATGTACGGCATCTCTGGGCCGAACACCTCGCGGATGGCGCCCATTTCCTTGGAATCTCCCACCGGCGTCGAGGTGCCATGGGTGTTGATGTAGTCGACCGGCGTGGAAACCGTGGCCAGCGCCTGGCGCATGCAGCGGACCGCGCCTTCGCCTGAAGGAGCAACCATGTCGTAGCCATCCGACGTCGCGCCATAGCCGACGATCTCGGCATAGATCTTGGCGCCGCGCGCCTTGGCATGCTCAAGCTCTTCCAGCACCAGCACACCGGCGCCGCCGGCAATGACGAATCCGTCGCGATTGACGTCATAGGCACGGGAGGCGGTCGATGCCTTGTCGTTGAATTTCGACGACATGGCGCCCATGGCGTCGAACAGGTCCGACATCGTCCAGTCGAGATCCTCGTGGCCGCCGGCGAAGACGATGTCCTGCTTGCCCCATTGGATCAATTCATAGCCATTGCCGATGCAATGCGCCGAGGTCGAACAGGCCGACGAGATCGAGTAGTTGACGCCGTGGATCTTGAACCATGTGGCAAGCGTCGCCGATGCGGTCGACGACATTGCCTTCGGCACCGCGAACGGACCGATGCGCTTGGGACTGCCGTTCTTCAGCGTCGTTTCGGCAGCTTCGACGATGGTGCGGGTGGATGGTCCGCCCGATCCCATGACGATGCCGGTGCGCTCATTGGTGATGTCGCTCTCGCCGAGGCCCGCATCCGCGATCGCCTGGTCCATGGCGACGTGGTTCCATGCAGCACCCTGGCTCAGGAAGCGCATCGCACGGCGATCGATCATCGCCGATGGATCGAGCGTCGGCGCTCCCCAGACCTGGCAGCGGAAGCCGTGTTCGGCGAAGGAATCCGAGAAGCTGATGCCTGATCTGGCGTCATGCAGCGAGGCTTGCACCTCGTTGGCATTGTTGCCGATCGACGACACGATGCCGAGGCCTGTGACTACGACACGTCTCATTCGCAACTCCTTCCAGGGATGCCGGCCAAGGGGGCTGGCCAGGGGTGCCGGTCAGCCGACCGCCGACTGCTTGGACAGACCGACTTTCAAATCCGTTGCCGCGTATATGGGTTCGCCATCCGCCTTCAGCCAGCCATCGGCGATGCCGAGCACCAGCCGGCCCCGCATCACGCGCTTGAAGTCGATGCCATATTCGACCTTCTTCACCGAAGGCGTGACCATGCCCTTGAATTTCACTTCGCCGGTCGACAGCGCCATTCCCTTCCCGGGTTCGCCAAGCCAGCCAAGATAGAAGCCCGTCAGTTGCCACATGGCGTCGAGGCCGAGGCACCCCGGCATGATCGGATTGCCGATGAAATGGCAGGCAAAGAACCACAGGTCCGGCTTGATGTCGAACTCCGCGCGGATGAAACCCTTCTCGAAGGCGCCGCCGGTCTCGCTGATCTCGGTGATGCGGTCGAACATCAGCATTGGCGGATAGGGAAGCTGGGCGTTGCCCGGTCCGAACAGTTCGCCGCGGGCGCAGGCCAGCAATTCGTCGTACTCGTAGCTGGATTTACCCGCCATCAATCTCATCCCATATCGTTCCGGGCCATCGGGTGCCCTTGTCGTTGGTTTCCTAACACAATCTGTTTCAGGCCGGAAACCGGCGTTTGCGCTTAGCCTGCTCGTCTGCCTGGGTCAATGCGCGCTATTGATCGCATTCGGACGACAGAATATATGTCCTGAGAGGTCCGGTTTCGGCAGACGTTCATTTTTTTGCCATTCTGGGCGTGTCTTGGGGCGGAACTGTGGGGTTCGACGAGAAGATGGACCTGGACGGCCGGAAGGAAAATGTCGCTGTGGACAAGCGGGTCCGTGAAGCCGGGCTGAGGCCGACGCGTCAGCGCATTGCGCTGGCCGATCTGCTTTTCGCCAAGGGCGACCGGCATCTGTCGGCCGAGGAACTGCACGAGGAGGCGGTTGCCGCCGGCGTGCCGGTGTCGCTGGCCACCGTCTACAATGCCCTTCACCAGTTTACCCAGGCGGGACTTTTGCGCATCCTCGCCGTCGAAGGCGCGAAAACCTATTTCGACACCAACACCTCCGACCACCACCATTTCTACATCGAAGGCGAAAACCGTATATTCGACATCGACAGCGGTCCGGTGACGGTTGCGAACCTGCCGGAGCCTCCGGAAGGGATGGAGATCGCCAATGTCGACATCGTCGTGAGGCTGCGCCCCAAACGCCGCGAATGACTGGCGAGGCCGGAATCATCTGCCAAGCCAGAATTATCGGCCAGGGATGAAACCCCTCGATCTCGTAATCCGGCTCGAATGGGCGATCGTGGCACTGGCTGCCGTCATTTTCTACGGTTCGACCGGCATCTCCTGGTGGCTCTTCGGATTGCTTATCCTGGCGCCTGACCTATCGATGTCGGGCTATCTGGCCGGTCCGCGCGTCGGTGCCCTTGCCTACAACGCCTTGCACATCCTGATCGTGCCCGTGCTGCTGCTGCTCGGCGGGCACATGTGGGGCAATGCGGCCGCGATGGCGGTTGCGCTGATATGGATCGCCCACATCGCCATCGACCGGGCGCTGGGCTACGGTCTGAAGCTGCCGACCGGCTTCCAGGACACCCATCTCGGCCGTATCGGGCATAAAGCCAGGACCGCGAAAGAGAATCAGTCCTTGACCCGTTCGCCGGGATAGGCGCCCCAGACGACCGACTGGGCAAGCCAGCCGGTGTGGCCGTCGAACGTCATTTCGCACCACTGGCCGTCGCAGGATTTGATCGTACCCATGACGCCAGGTTCGATCATCGCGACCACCCTTGCATCCTTGTCGGGGCTGTTGAGAAGATTGATCCGGGTGCCCTTGCCACGCTGCCATGGTGCGACGATTGCCGTGCGTCGGCCGGAAAGCAGCGACTGGTTGATCCAGCCTTCCGAACCATCGGCATCGCGCACGCGGCGCCATGTGTCGAATTCCTGGATGATCTCCATCGGCAGGCCGGCCTTCATGTACATCCAGTCGACCGAGTAGTTGGCGCCGGGGCCGACGCGCGAGTTGACGCGGCCGGATTTCAGGCTGACGAATCGCGGCAGCGGCAGGCCGCTCGGCCCGAGCGTGACGACGCTCTGGGCAGGTGCAGCCGCACTCTGTGCCGCCGTAAGCGGAGAATAAAGCAGAGCGCCGAAAAATGCTGCACTGAGGGCCAGGCGAAGCGACGCGAAACCAGACACTTTCATTCCTTTCGGCGCTTGCCTCGGCGCCCCTTTTTCTTTGTCTTCGGCGGCACCGCTTGTTACATGGGTAATCGGCACCGCGACCGGCTTTCAGTTTCGCCGGTCTTGGTTAAAGAGGTCTCAACGAGATCGGGTTAGAGCAATTCCAGCAAACCTGTGAAGCGGTTTTGCGTTCGGAATTGCGGCAAATACTCGAGAGGGAAACAATGGCAGGCAAAAAAAGGCCTCTCGTCGTCATCACGCGCAAGCTGCCCGACCCGGTCGAGACCCGCATGCGCGAACTGTTCGACGCAAGGCTGAATGTCGAGGA
>NZ_RZQP01000014.1:0-57603 GCF_003998165.1 Mesorhizobium sp. M7A.F.Ca.US.007.01.2.1
GCCTCATAGATTACTTCGAAACGTCCTGGCCGAAATAGGTGTCGGAGATTTTCTTATAGGTGCCGTCGGCCTTGATGTCGGCCAGCGCCTTGTTGATCGCCGCGACCAGCTCCGGATCGCCCTTGCGCACGATGACGCCGGAATAGTCGGCGTTTTCCTCTTGCGCGGCGATCTTCACATTGGCGTCGGGCTTGTGCTTCTTGAAGTCGAGGAACGACAGGCTGTCATTGATCGTGGCGTCGGCACGGCCTGTCAGAAGCAGCTGGATCGATTGGTCGAAGCCATCGGTGCCGACCAGCTCGGCGCCGTTCGTTTCGGCCAGCTTGCCGAAATTCGAGGTCAGCGACTGCGCCGACTTCTTGCCCTTGAGATCGGCAAAGGTCTTGATGTCTGTGTTGTCGCCGCGCACGATCAGCACCGCCTTGGAGGCGATGTAAGGATCGGAGAAGTCGTACTTGGCCTTGCGGGCATCGGTGATGCCGACCTCGTTGATGACGGCGTCATAGCGATTGGCGTCGAGGCCGGCGATCAGCCCGTCCCACTTGCCTTCGAGGAATTCGACCTTGACGCCGAGCTTGTCGGCGATCGCCTTGGCGATTTCGACGTCGAAGCCGACCAGTGCGCCCGAAGTGTCATGATAGGTGAATGGCGCATAAGTGCCTTCCGTGCCGACCTTGATGACCCCGGCCTGC
Organism: Mesorhizobium sp. M7A.F.Ca.US.007.01.2.1; assembly: GCF_003998165.1. Taxonomy (NCBI): domain Bacteria; kingdom Pseudomonadati; phylum Pseudomonadota; class Alphaproteobacteria; order Hyphomicrobiales; family Phyllobacteriaceae; genus Mesorhizobium; species Mesorhizobium sp. M7A.F.Ca.US.007.01.2.1. The sequence continues at coordinate 693 of NZ_RZQP01000014.1, forward strand.
TTGATCTGGTCGAGATTGGCGCCGGCATGGCCTGCGGTGACAGCCAAGGCCTGCAGCGTTCCGGCGATGATGAGCGACTTGAGCCATTTCATTTTTCTGTGATCCCGTCCTTGGCCGGCCGACCGGCATATTGTGAGCGCTGGAAACTGACAGATGCAAGTCGAAAAAATAAGGAACAGAATTCCAAAAACAATCAGTTTCTGAAATCAGATACTCAAACTGGCGCTTTCCAGCCGACATCACGGCTATCGCGGGTAGTCCCCGGAGTCCGCCAGGCAACACATACCCGCAGCCACGGTCGCGGAACCTTTCCCGCGCATGGCAGTTCTGGCTGTTCTAGGGCACGACGCCGCCATTTCAACCCAGGCGCCAGCCAAGTTTGCAAAGTCATCCGCACCACCCAGGGAGCGCCTCATGATGGAAGACACGGCAGGACGGATCATGGTCCGCGCGGCGATGAAGGCTCCCTACCTCGAGCGTGACGAAGAGCATCGGCTTGCATTGCTCTGGAAAGAGGACAACGACCAGAACGCGCTGCACAGCATCACCGTCGCGCATATGCGGCTGGTCATTTCCATGGCCTCCAAATTCCGCCATTACGGCCTGCCGCTCGGCGACCTGGTCCAGGAGGGTCATGTCGGACTGCTCGAGGCCGCCGCCCGCTTCGAGCCGGAGCGCGAGGTGCGGTTCTCGACCTATGCGACATGGTGGATCCGGGCCTCGATGCAGGACTATATCCTGCGCAACTGGTCGATCGTGCGTGGCGGCACCAGCTCGGCGCAGAAGGCGCTGTTCTTCAACCTGCGACGCCTGCGCGCGCGGCTGGCGAATGGCGCCGAGCCACTGTCAAACGCAACGCTCTATCGCGAAGTATCGGAAGCACTCGGCGTCTCCGAAGCCGACGTGGCGATGATGGATTCGCGGCTGTCGGCTCCCGACTCCTCACTCAACATGCCGGTTGCCGACGATGCGGGTTCGACCGAGCGCATGGAATTCCTGGTCTCGGACGATCCGCTGCCCGACGAGATCGTCGGCGACAAGATCGATGTCGCGCGCCGCTCGCTCTGGCTGAGGGAGGCGCTTCGCGCGCTCAACGCACGGGAGTTGAGGATCATCGAGGAACGCCGGCTTAACGACGAGGGCGCGACGCTGGAAGCGCTCGGCGAAACCCTCGGCATCTCCAAGGAACGCGTCCGCCAGATCGAGGCCCGCGCCATGGAAAAGCTGAAGGTCGCGTTGGTGAAGCAGAATCCGGAGTTCATGGCGACTGCCGCCTGAACGGCGGCAGGCGTCCGCAGGTGCCTACTTGTCCGTGACGATCTTGACCTTGTCGCCGGCCGAAACCGCGGCACCAGGCGACAGCGCGTTGAGGACGCGGAACAGGTCGAGCTTACGGTCGACGCCGACCATCTGCGCCGAAAGCGAACCCATCGTCTGCCCAGGCTGGACAGTGACGACGCGGATGCGCAGCGGCTTCAGCGCCGCCTTTTCGGCGGCACTCAAGATCCGGAACGAGCCGCTGACCGAGCGGGCGATTGTGTCCAGCGACGTGCTGGCCGAAGGGGCCGCGGTCAGCAGCCGGTAGACCTGGCCGCCGGCGCGGATCACCGCAATGTCGAACTGCCAGCCTTCGGCGCCGGCATGCGCGGTCGCTGCCTCGTTGCCGTTGATGGTTTCCTGCCTGACGCTGCTGTCGACGAGACCAGCCACCCAGCCGCTGCGGATATAGTCCGTCAGCGCCCGGTTCTTGTCGATCGACACGCCATCGAAACGGATCGCTATGTCGCCGGGGCCGGTGGCCGTCACCGCTGCCGCCGAATTGTCGATGATGAAGCCGTCCGGTACCGTGAACGAAACGCCAAGGCCCGGATGCAGGAAGGTTTCGCCGCGTACATAGCCTTCTTCCGGCGTGTCGCCATAGAGCAGGCCGTCTATGCCGGCGAGGAAGGAATCGCGGTCGCGCGTGCCGACGCCCGGCGCGCCGAACTGGCGGGCATGGCGCTGCGCCAGATCGATGCGCTGCGGCGTATTGGGGTGCGTGGCCAGGAAATCGAGGCTGGCGTCGGTGGCGCCGCTGATCGAGCGGAAATCGGTGTAGGCCGACATTGATTGCAGGAAGCGGCCGGCGGCGAAAGGATCGTAGCCGGCCTCGCCGATCGACTTGATGCCGATGGCGTCGGCTTCCAGCTCCTGGTTGCGCGAGAATTGCGCGAGCCTCAGCTTGCCGCGGATCAACGCCGCCTTGGCGGTCGGGCTGTCGCCGAGCACATCGGAAACCACCTTGGTCGCCAGGACTTCCTCTGCCTCGAGTTGCTGGCGCTGCAAGCCGTGATTGGCGGTGACGTGGCCCATCTCATGCGCGATGACAGCTGCAAGCTCGGCCGAATCATTGGCCAGCGCCAGGAGGCCGCGCGTGATGTAGAGATAGCCGCCCGGCAGCGCGAAGGCATTGACATTGGGCGAATTCAAAATGGTGATGCGATAGGTCTGTGTCGGGTTGGCGGACACCACCGTCAAACTACCGACCACCTTGGCGACCATGCGCTCGAGCTTGGGATCGGAATATTCGCCGCCATAGGTCGCCAGGATGCGCGGATGCTGCGCCCTGGCCAATTCGGCGAGCTTGTTGTTGGCGCCGACATTGTCCACCGTGATCGGCTTGTCGGAAGGCTGGAAGCCGGATTCCTGAACCTCCGGCGGCGTGAACATCTGGCAGCTTGCCAACGCCACGGCAAAGCCGGCCAGCGCGAGAAAGCGCGCCAGCGGTTTCATTCCCAATGTGTTAGCGCCGATCGCCAGAACGGCTTCCTTTCGGGTCCCGGCACATGACATTGAAAATCGGGGACGATCTTCAGAATGTTCACGTGCCATATCTCAAACTGCTGCAGTATCCGCGGCCCATCCCAGGGGCGGGCGCCGGATACTGCAGGCAAATCACGGCCTGTGCCGGACCGGTAGGGCGGACCTAGCCACACTCCCCCGGTCATGGCAAGCAAACGCCACATCGCCTGGAGCCGGTTTGACCGTAAATTATGTCCGCTTCCGGGCAACATCGCGTGATGTGGAATATCCGGCACCCGCGCCGATATAGCGCCGGAACGCCTCCGGACCAGCCCCGGCGAAGAAATCATCAGCCTTGCCGGTGGCGGCGACCAACCCATTGTCGACAAACACCATATGCTCGCCGATGCGGCGTGCATCCTCCGGCTGGTGGGTGACGAACAGCACTGTCATGGCGCGTTCGGCATGAACGGCGGCAACCAGATCCAGCATCTCGTCGCGTAAAGCCGGTCCGAGCGAAGCGAAGGGCTCGTCGAGCAGCAACACCGGTCGGTCGCGCACCAGCACGCGGGCCAGGGCGACGCGCTGGCGTTCGCCCCCGGAGAGCTCGCGCGGCAGGCGTTTCTCCTTGCCCGCAAGACCGGTGCGCGCAAGCGCCTCGGCGACCGCAGCGCGGTCCGCCTCGGTCAGCCGCAGGGATGGCGAGCGGCCGAGCCCGACATTCTGCTCGACGGAAAGATGCGCGAAGAGATTGTTCTCCTGGAACACCATCGACACCGGCCGCGCCGAGGCCGGCTCGGCGCTGACATCGACACCGCCGACCAGCACGCGGCCCGACCGTGGGGTCTCGAAGCCGGCGACCAGATTGAGCAGTGTCGACTTGCCCGAACCGCTCGGCCCCATGATGGCGGTGATCGTCGCCGCGGCAAACTCGACATCGAAAACAAGCGGCGCCTCGCCATAGCTGCCATAGCTGAACGACACTTTGTCCAGCCGCACCGGCGCGCCCTTCGCGAGCCCGTTGGCCGCCTTTTCACGCATCACGGACCTCCTCCCTTCCCAGCCAGTGCGCCGCCACGATCAACGCGAGACAGACGAGGCCGAGCAGCAGTGCGAGGCCGGCGGCATCCTCGGTGCGGTAGCTGCCCATCCGAGCCAGAAGAAGGTAGGGCAATGTCTGCACGGAATCACTGCCGAACAAGGCAATGACACCGAGATCGCCGAGCGACAGCGCCATGGCGAAAGCGAAGGCCGTGGCGAGCGGTCGCCGCAGCGACGGCCAGTCGACCAGCATCAGCCGGTTCCAGCCCGCAATGCCGAGCTGTGCACAGAGCCGTTCGTGACGCTCGCTCGCTGCATCATAGGCGGGACGCACGGCGCGGAGCGCAAACGGCATCGCCATCACCGCGTTGACGGTGACGACCATGACCGGAGCGATGGCGAAGACATCGCCGACATGGCGCAACAACAGGAACCAGCCGGCGCCGACGACGATCGGCGGCACGACCAGGACAAAACCGGCGCCTGTATCGGTGGCGTGTTCGAGCAGTGTCTTTGCGCCGGCACGGCGGTTCAGCGCCAGTGCCCGCCGCGCCATGGTCAGCGCCAGCGACAGCATCACCGAAAGCAGCGCCGACAGGAAGGCGAGCGCCGCACTGGTCAGCGTTGCCTGCCGGACAGTGGCCTCGCCGGCCAAGCGGGCGAGATCGGCACTCAATCCGGCCATCACGGTTGCCGCCATCGGCCCGACAACGAACAGCAGCGCCAGGACGATGAGTAGCGCGTTCAACCAGGTCTCGCTCCGATTGACCGAGAGATAGCGGCGTTGCGCGACCGGCAAATTGGTGTCGCCGACCACATTGGCGCCTAGCCGCGTCAGTGCCAGCACCACGATAAAGGTCAAGGCGATCTGCAGCAGCGTCAGTGCAACGGCCCGTGCGGGATCGAAATCGAAGCGCAGCGCCTGGTAGATGCCGACCTCAAGCGTCGTCGCGGCCGGCCCGCCGCCGAGCGTCAGCACGATCGTGAAGGATGTGATGCAGAGCATGAACACAAGCCCGGCGACGCCGGGCAGTGCGGCGCGCAGCGTTGGCCATTCGATCAGCCGGAACGCCGGCCGGGCCGCCATGCCGAGTTGGCTCGCCAGCCGCCATTGGTCGGCCGGTATGGTCTGCAGCGCCTCGAGGAACAGCCGCGTCGCCAGCGGCAGGTTGAAGAAGACATGGGCGACGAGAATGCCGGACAGGCCATAGATGCCCGGCCAGCTTCCGCCGCCGATAACGGCAAGCACGCCGGCGAAGTAGCCGGCACGGCCATAAAGCGCCAGGATGCCGAGCGCTGCAACGATGGCCGGCAGCGCCAACGGCACGGCGAAGATCTGCAGGATGAAGGCGCGGCCGAAGAAACGTGGATGCCGCGACAGAGCGCGCGCCACAAACAGCCCCGGGATGACCGAAAGCAGCGTCGACAGGACCGCTTGCCAGAGCGTGAAGCGAATGACGCGAAGCAGATAGGGATCGAAGGCTGCCCAGGCGCCCGAGAAATCATGGGCGCCCTCGAAAAGCAGGCCGGCAAACGCGCCGCCGATCAGCAGCGCGATTGCAGCGAGCGCGACAATGCCGGCACTGACGCGGGAATCCGTGGAATGCGCCGGCGCCATCGCGCTGCCTATTTGCTCATCGCCGCCAGCCATTCATCGACCCAGGCCTTGCGGTTGGCGGCGACCTCTTGCGGGCTGAACAGCAAGGTCTTCGTCGGCTTGACCAGTTTGTCGAAGGCCGGATTGAGCGGCTTGTCGGTCTTGCCTGCCGGGAACATCCAGTTGGTCTCGGGGATGGCATCCTGGAATTTCGGCCCGGTCATGAAGGCCATGAACTTGGCCGCCAGCGGATTCTTGGCTCCTGTCGTGGTGATACCCGCCACCTCGATCTGCAGATACTCGCCCTCCTCGAAGGAGGCCGCCTGGTAGCGCTCCGTGTTCTCGGCGACCATGTGGTAGGCTGGCGACGTCGTGTAGGACAGCACCATCGGCGCCTCGCCCTTGGTGAACAGCCCATAGGCCTCGCTCCAGCCCGGCGTCACGGTCAGCACCTTGGCCTTGAGCTTGGCCCAGGCCTCGGGTGCCTTGTCGCCATAGACCGACTTGACCCAAAGAAGCAGGCCGAGGCCTGGCGTCGAGGTGCGCGGATCCTGGATGACGATCTTGTCGTTGGCACTGCCTTCGATCAGCTCCTTCAGGCTCTTCGGCGGCGTCTTCATCTTCTGCGTGTCGTAGACGACAGCGAAATAGCCGTAGTCGAAGGGGACAAACGTGTCGTCGCTCCAGCCGCCCGGCACACTGACATCCGTCACCGCGCCATGCGGCGCGAACAAGCCTGACGCCTTGGCATCGGCGGTGAGATTGGTATCCAGGCCAAGCACGATATCGGCCTTGGTCGATGTGCCTTCCAATCTGACGCGGTTGAGCAGCGCGACGCCATCGGCGACCGAGACGAAGTCGACGTCGCAGCCGCATTCGGCCTCGAACTCCTTCTTCACCACGGGACCCGGACCCCAGTCGGCGGTGAAACTCTCATAGGTGTAGACGGTGAGCTTGTCCTTGGCCAAGGCGGGCCCGGACAAGGCCACGACCGTTGCTGAAACAAGAGCGTATAAAAGCGTGCGCATCGGCGCCTCCTTCGTTTGAATTGAAAGGAATTGAGGCGTCGGACTGTCCGAAACGTCTAATCCCTCCGCCGGTACAAACCGGATCAGGTTCAGCGGGTTGGCGAGACTGCCTCTCAGCCGGTCCGCGAAGATCGCGTCCGGCACCCCGTTAGAGCGTTTCGACACATAGGCCGGGCCGATCCGCCATGCAAGCGGGAGTTTGCCGCCTTCCGTTTCCCGTGCCGGGCTGGTAAGGGCCACACGATATGAGCACATTCACCATCCTGCTTGGCGGCGATCTCATCCGTACGCCACGGCTCGACCGTCAGGTCAAAGGCTCCCGCGTCATCGCCGCCGACGCCGGCATCGGTCATGCGCGGTTGCTGGGTCTCGTGCCGGAGCTGTGGGTGGGTGATTTCGATTCGGTGCCGGCCAACCTGCCGGACGATCTCGCTTCCGTGCCGCGCCGGACCTTCCCGGCGGAAAAGGACCAGACCGATGGCGAACTTGCCGTCGCCGCGGCACTGGAGCGCGGCGCGACCCGCCTGGTGCTGGCCGGCGCCTTTGGCGGCAAGCGCGCCGACCACGCTTTTCTGCATCTGTCGCTCGCCCTGCGGCTGGCGGAGGCGGGAACGGACGTGCTTTTGACCAGCGGCGCTCAGGAAGGCATCCCCCTGCTGCGCGGAACGGCCGGCTTCGACTATGCCGACGGCACGCTGTTTTCGGTGCTCGGCTTTTCCGAGCTCGACGGCCTGACCGTCACCGGCGCCAAATGGCCGCTCGCTCACGTCAAGGTGGCGTTCGGTTCGTCGCTGACCATTTCCAACGAGGTCAAGTCCGACAAGACCGGGGGCCGCCTCGAAATCGCGCTCGGCCATGGCCGCGCGATGCTGCTCGCTCATCCCTATCCCTTACCTGAAAGCTGACATGGCCCCGCCCCTTCTCAACCTCGACGGGATAAAACTGACCTTCGGCGGCACGCCGCTGCTCGATGGCGCCGCCTTGACGGCTTCGGCCGGCGACAAGATCGCACTGGTCGGCCGCAACGGGTCCGGCAAGTCGACCCTGCTGAAGATCGCCGCCGGCCTGATCGAGCCGCAGGACGGCGAAGTGTTCCGCCAGCCTTCGGCGACCGTCCGCTATTTGCCGCAGATGCCCGACATGGAAGGTTTTGCCACTGTCCGCGCCTATGTCGAGGCCGGGCTTGGCCCCGCCGACGATCCCTACCGCGCCAGCTATCTGATGGAGCATCTCGGCCTGTCGGGTGAGGAACGTCCGAACGACCTGTCGGGCGGCGAGGCGAGGCGCGCCGCCCTTGCCCGCGTCATGGCGCCGGAGCCCGATATCCTGCTGCTCGATGAGCCGACCAACCATCTCGACCTCTCGGTCATCGAATGGCTGGAAGAAGAACTCATCCGCACCTCCTCGGCGCTGATCGTCATCTCGCACGACCGCCGCTTCCTCGAACGCGTGTCGCGCGCCACAGTCTGGCTCGATCGCGGCCAGACCCGCAGGCTGGACAAGGGCTTCGGCCATTTCGAGGAATGGCGCGACCTGGTTCTGGAGGAAGAAGAACGCGAGCAGCACAAGCTCGGCCGCCAGATCGTTCGCGAAGAGCATTGGCTGCGCTACGGCGTGACGGCGCGGCGCAAGCGCAACATGCGCCGGCTCGGCGAGTTGCAGACCATGCGTCAGCGTTTTCGCGGTCATCGCGGGGCCGAAGGGTCGGCGACCATGGTGGCGAGCGACGCCACCGAGTCCGGCAAGCTGGTGATCGAGGCGAAAAACATCGAAAAGAGCTTTGGCGATCTCACCGTGGTCAAGGCGTTTTCGACCCGCATCCAGCGCGGCGATCGCGTTGGCCTGGTCGGGCCGAACGGCGCTGGCAAGACCACGCTCTTGAAGATGCTGACCGGCGAGATGAAACCGGACGCCGGTTCGGTGCGGCTCGGCACCAATCTGGAGATCGCCACGCTCGACCAGAAGCGCGAGGCGGTCGACCCGCAGGAGACGCTGGCACAATATCTCACCGATGGACGCGGCGAGAACCTCGTCATCAATGGCGAGCAGCGCCACGTGGTCTCCTACATGAAGGATTTCCTGTTCAAGCCGGAGCAGGCGCGCACGCCGGTGCGCGAGTTGTCCGGCGGCGAGCGGGCGCGGCTCTTGCTGGCGCGCGTGCTGGCGCGTCCCGCAAACCTTCTGGTGCTCGATGAGCCGACCAACGATCTCGACATGGAGACGCTTGAACTGCTGCAGGAACTGGTCGCCGGTTTCGCCGGCACCGTCATCCTGGTCAGCCACGACCGCGATTTTCTCGACCGCACCGTGACCAGCCTGATCGCGCCGGATGGTGAAGGCCGCTGGATCGAATATGCCGGCGGCTACTCCGACATGCTGGCGCAGCGCGGCGGCACGAAGCTGGACGACCGCAAGGCGCGGGCGAGAGCCGAAAATGGCGAGGCGCCCGCGTCAGGCAAGAGCGAAGCCGCCGCGCCAAAAGGGCCGGCGAAGAAACTGTCGTTCAAGCAGAAATTCGCACTGGAATCCCTGCCGAAGAAAATCGAAGCTGTGATGGCCTCTATCTCGCGGCTGGAGAACAACATCGCCGATCCGGCCTATTACGAGCGCGATCCGGCCTCGTTCCAGAAAACCATCGCCGCCCTCGACAAGGAGCGCGCCACGCTGGCCGCGCTCGAGGAAGAATGGCTGGAACTGGAGATGTTGCGCGAGGAGATGGAGGGGTAGGCTCGCACACCTCCAATTAGCGTCGCTTGATTATTGCTCCGACGCCGAAATGCGCATACATTATGCGCATGTTGCGGAGGCTATTATGCGCAAAATTGCCTTGAGTGCGATCCGTCAGCCAGCAAATCTGTCGATCGATTCGAACCTCATGAGGGAAGCCAAGGGACTTGACGTGAATGTCTCGCGCGCTGCGGAGGCCGGCATCGCGGAGGCGGTGGCTGCCGAAAAAACGCGGCTGTGGAAGCTTGAGAACCGCGCCACGATGGACGCGTGGAACGACTATATCGAGAAACATGGCATCCCGCTGGAAGACTACCGGCAGTTCTGATGCCCCGCTATGATGTCTTCGCCGGTCGCATCGAAGGCAGCTATGTGCTCGACGTTCAGTCAGAACTGCTCGACAATTTCAAGACGCGGGTGGTCGTGCCGCTTCTGCCGCTCGCAATGGTGCCACCGCCGATGCGAAAGCTTCATCCGATTTTTGAGATCAACGGTCGAAAGCTCGTTATGGCAACACACCTGGTTGCCACCGTTCCGGCCAGCGATTTGGGCGAAAGTCGGTTGAACCTGATCAAGCACCACGATGACATCGTCGCTGCGCTCGACATGCTGTTCCAGGGCTTCTGAACGGCGGCTACAGCGTCTCAGCCTGCCGTCTTGGCCTGCCAGGCCTTGATTGCCTCGTCGAACACCTTCTCTCCGGGAATGCCCTTTTCCATGGTCAGCAACGCCCGCCGTCCGGTCTTGTAGACCACCGGCACGTCGATCCAGTCCTGGCCGCGCAACAAGGTCATGTTGGCGTCTTCGTCGGCCTTGGTGTCGTTGAGCGCGACGAGGAAGAAGCCGTCGGCAATCTTGGCCGGAATGCCGATCAGCGGGCTGCCGGCATCCTGCTCCGAAGCCTTCATGGCAACGCGTAGGATGTTGTCGACACCGCCGCCCTCGAAACCGTCGGGCGTCAGGAAGATCATCTCGATGATATGGCTGGCCGGCAGCGTCTGGTCGGTGTTGCGGCGGATGGTCATGCGCAACTGGATGTCCTTGCCGGGAATGGTCGCCTCGGCGCGGATCGCCGGCTCCGGCGGCAGGTCGCCACCGGGCGATTCCTGCACCAGCGACCAGACGATGTTGCCGGGCTCGGCGGAGCCCTGGGCGGTGCTGGTGCGCTCCTCATAGAAGATCGCCTTCTGGCCGACAGGCAGAGCGGCTTCCGCAGGCGCAGCCGCCGGGGCGGGCGGCGCGGCACCTGCCGGTGCTGGCGGCGTGCCGGCAGCACCGGCCGGCGCTGCAGGCGCTGCTCCGTTGGCAGGCGGCGTTGCGGGGGCGGCATCTGTCGCCGGAGGCGTAGTCGCGGCAGGCGTACCGGCGGCCGGTGCGGAAATCGCCGGTGCGTTCGTGGCCGAGGGCGGGGTGGTCAGCGCCGCGACCGATTCGCCTTCGCCGATGCCGCTTTGGCCACCGGCCGGACCCGGGTCGACTTCACCACCCTGCGGTGTCAGCCGCTGGGTGAATTTCGTGCTTTCGGCTTCCGTGCCGCCAGCCGCGGGCGCCGGCGGCGCTGCCGCGGCATCGGTTGCCGGCTTGGCCGGCGCCGGCTTCACGGGTTCGGTTTTCGCTACCTGATTGCCGCCAAGCCCCAGCATCTTGCCGAAGGCGTCCTTGTTCAGCCAGATGCCGTAGCCGCCGCCGGCAACGACCAGCAGTGCGACGACGGCCGCGATCAGCCCGCCATAGCTGCGCTTGCGCTCGGCGGGACGCAGGCGCTGGAAGGTGTCCTGTACCGGCTCTTCATTGTCTTCGTTGCTGGAAAAGACATCGGCCTCGTCGTCCGCCTCCTCGGCGTTCATGCCTGGAAGAGGCGTGTCGGCGCGAGCCGGCTGGGCAGGCGCCGGCGTCGATCTTTGCCAGCTTGGCTCGACCTTGGCGGCAGGCGGCGGCGCGGGTTGATAGGGCTCGGGCTTGGCGACGGGCGGTGCCGGCCAGGCCGATTCCGCCTTCGCCGGCTGCCTCGTATGGCTTGGCTGGTTCTTGTTGCGATCGATCGACGAAAAGATGTGTTCCAGCTCCGCGAGCGGGTCGGTCTCCGGCACGCTCTTGGCATAATCGCGCTCGACGCTTGTAATGGCGTCTTCCAGCGAACGCATCTGCGTGGCTATGGCTTCGGGAGCCCACGGCGGCGAACGTTCACCAAGCTTCTTCGCCAGCATGGTGCGAACGCTGGCATAGATGCGCGTACGCTTTTCCGGCGTCTCGTCGCCATGCTTGTCGAGCGCGTTTTTCAGAATAGCAACGAAATCTGCCATGCTTCAGTCGACCTGTATTTTGCTTCCGCGTCGGCCCCCGCAAATCAGCCGCGATGCCCGGAAAGGCTTCAGAAACTAGTCTTGAAACGGATCGGTCACAAGTATCGTGTCGTCGCGTTCCGGGCTGGTGGAAAGGAGCGCGACCGGTGCGCCGATGAGCTCCTCGATGTAGCGGACATACTTGACCGCCTGGGCCGGCAGATCATTCCAGCTGCGCGCGCCGGCAGTGGTGCCTTTCCAGCCCTCGAGCGTCTCGTAGACCGGTTCGACACGTGCCTGCGCGCCCTGGCTGGCCGGCAGATAATCGATCATCTCGCCGTCGAGACGGTAACCGGTGCAGACCTTGATCTCGTCCAGCCCGTCAAGCACGTCGAGCTTGGTCAGCGCGATGCCCTTGATGCCGTTGACCGCGACGGCCTGGCGCACCAGCACCGCGTCGAACCAGCCGCAGCGGCGCTTGCGACCGGTGACGACGCCGAATTCATGGCCGCGCGTGCCGAGGAATTCGCCGACCTCGTTCTTCTGCTCGGTCGGGAACGGACCCTCGCCGACGCGTGTCGTATAGGCCTTGGTGATGCCGAGCACATAGCCGATGGCGCCCGGGCCAACGCCGGAGCCGGCGGCAGCCTGTCCGGCAACCGTGTTCGACGAGGTCACGAACGGATAGGTGCCGTGGTCGATATCGAGCAGTGTGCCCTGCGCGCCCTCGAACAGGATGCGCTCGCCAGCCCGGCGCTTGTCGTCGAGGATCTTCCAGACCCGGTCCATATAGGGCAGGATGTCGTCGGCGACCGAGGTTAGTTCCTGCATGATCGCGTCATGCGTGACTTCCGCATGACCAAGCCCGCGTCGCAGCGCATTGTGGTGCGTCAGCAGCCTGTCGACTTTCAAGGGCAGTGTTTCCAAATCCGCCAAATCCATCACCCTGACCGCGCGCCGGCCCACCTTGTCCTCATAGGCGGGGCCGATGCCGCGACGGGTCGTGCCAATCTTCGTCCCGGAATTGGATGCGGCGTCCTCACGAAATCCGTCCAGCTCTCGATGCAGGGACAGGATAAGCGCTGTGTTTTCGGCTATTTTCAGGCGATCCGGCGCTACTTCGACACCTTGCGCCTTGAGTTTTGCCACCTCGGCGACGAAAGCGTGCGGGTCGAACACGACGCCATTGCCGATGATGGACAGCTTGCCGTGGCGCACGACGCCCGACGGAAGCAACGACAGCTTGTAGACCTTGCCGTCGACGACCAGCGTATGGCCGGCATTGTGGCCGCCCTGGAAACGCACCACGACATCGGCGCGCTCCGACAGCCAGTCGACGATCTTGCCCTTGCCTTCGTCACCCCACTGCGAGCCGACGACCACCACATTGGCCATGTTTCTTTTCCCTTGAGACGCCGCCAAGCGGCTTGAATATGGTTCGAAACGACAGGCCTCTATAACGTCAAGACCTCGCGAGCGCGACCTTTCTTTGCCGTCGAAAATGCCCTGAGGCACAACAATTTTCGGCTTTGACATCATTTACTTGGGCGAGCGAGGGCAATAGGCCGGCAAACACCGCAGCTCCGGCGACTGGAATCCCGCGATGCATCGAAGCGCCTACATATTCCTGCTGCTCACCACCTTGCTTTGGGGTGGAAATTCGGTGGCCGGCAAGCTGGCGGTCGATCACGTCTCGCCGATGACGCTGGTCTTCCTGCGCTGGGTGCTGGCCGTGGCGATCATGCTGCCCATCGGCTGGAAGACCATCCAGAAGGACTGGCCGGTAGTCCGCAAGCACTGGTTCGTGCTGGTCGCCCTCGGCGCCAGCGGCTTCACCCTGTTCAACACCATCTTCTACACGGCGCTCAACTACACGACAGCGATCAATGTCTCGATCGAACAGGCGGCGATGCCGATCCTGATCATGACTGCCAATTTCGTCTTCTTCCGCCTGCGCGTGAACTGGGCGCAGATTGTCGGCGTCGTGCTGACCGTCGCCGGCGTGATCCTCACCGCCTGCCATGGCGACCCGCGCCGGCTGTTGACGCTGGAACTCAATTTCGGTGACGCCATCATGCTGGTCGCAGTCTTTCTCTACAGCGGCTATTCGGTGGGGTTGCGGCTGAAGCCGGTGATGCACTGGCAGAGCCTGATGCTGGCCCTGTCGGTTTCGGCACTCGTCACCTCGTTGCCGTTCTTCCTGTGGGAGGTCCTCGCCGGCAAGGTCATCATGCCCGACGCGCGCGGCTGGACCGTCATCGTCTATACGGCGATCGGCGCCTCGGTCGTTTCGCAGATCTTCTACATCAGGGGCAACGAGCTGATCGGCGCCAACCGCGCCGGCCTGTTCATCAATCTGGTGCCGATCTTCGGCACGCTGCTGTCGGTGCTGATCGTCGGCGAGACGTTCCAGCTCTATCAGGCGCTGGCCTTGGTGCTCGTGCTGGGCGGCATCGGGCTTGCCGAATACAGCGGGCGCAAGATGGCGGTGGCGGACCACCGCGGATGACATTTGGCGGCTGAGGCCCTCCGCCGTCGCGGTAATCACGCGAACGGCCTGGACTTCGCCAATGGCGCGGAAACAGCGGCATGAATCCTGCCGCGTCCCCTACTTGGAACATTTCACCTCCAGCGGAGTTTGAACGCCAGGGAGGCGACATGATGAGCCACAACCCTCGCAGCACGGCAAGCATTGCTGGTCACCCTATCCACCCGATGCTGATTCCGTTTCCGATTGCCTTTTTTGTCGGCACCTTCGTTTGCGACCTTATCTTCTGGCGAACAGCCGATCCCGGATGGTTCACCGGGTCGCTTTGGCTTCTCGGCGCAGGCCTGATCATGGCTGCCCTGGCCGCGCTTGCTGGCTTGACGGACGTTCTCGGCGATGTTCAGGTCCGCAATCTCACGACGGCATGGCTCCATGCTGGCGGCAATGTACTCGTCGTGTTGATCGAGCTTTACAACTGGTACTCGCGGTATGCCGGCGGAGCGGCGGCCGTGATGCCAACCGGCATCGTCCTATCGCTGATCGTGGTTCTCATCCTGCTGTTTACGGGCTGGAAGGGCTGGGAACTGGTCTACCGACATCGCGTGGGTGTCTCCGATGGCTCGGACGAGTTGACATGAACCGGCCGCCGCGGCGGCCGGCGCCAACGAGGTGGGTCGGAGACCGCCTGTCCTCAATCACATCGCGTTGACGTCGAACTGCAGCCGCTTGGCCGAGTCGATCGACTTGTGCGCCTTGACCTTTTCCAGCACGGCTTCCGGGAACGGCGCGTCGAGATAGAGCAGCGCTATGGCATCGCCGCCCGGCCGGTTGCGGCCGAGCTGGAAGTTGGCGATGTTGACGCCATTCTCGCCGCAGACGGTGCCGAGCAGGCCGATGATGCCCGGCGCGTCCGCATTTGTGGTGTAGAGCATGTGCTGGCCGACCTCGGCATCGAGGTTGATGCCCTTGATCTGGATGAAGCGTGGCTTGCCATCCGAGAAGCATGTGCCGGCGATCGAGCGCGTCATGTGCTCGGTCTTCACCGTCAGCTTGATATAGCCGTCGAACACGCCCGACTTGTCGCGCTTGACCTCGGCCACGATGATGCCGCGCTCCTTCACCATGATCGGCGCCGACACCATGTTGACGTCCGAGACCTGAGGCCGGATCAGCCCGGCGAGTGCTGCACTGATCAGCGCGCGCGTGTTCATCGTCGCGGTCGAGCCGTCGAACAGGATCTCCACCTCCTTGATCGGATCTTCGGTGACCTGGCCGACAAAGGCGCCGAGCACCTCGGCGAGCTTGACGAACGGCTTCAGCCGCGGCGCCTCCTCGGCGGTGATCGACGGCATGTTGATGGCGTTGGAGACGGCGCCCTTGATCAGATAGTCGGCCATCTGCTCGGCAACCTGCAGCGCGACATTCTCCTGGGCCTCCGTCGTCGAGGCGCCGAGATGCGGCGTCGCCACCACATTCTCCATGCCGAACAGTTCGTTGTTCTCGGCCGGTTCGACCTCGAAGACGTCGACGCCGGCGCCGGCCACCTTGCCACTCTTCAGCGCTGCGACCAGATCGGCCTCGACGATCAGACCGCCGCGTGCGCAATTGATGATGCGCACGCCCTTCTTCATCTTGGCGATCGCCGCGGCATCGATGATGTTGCGCGTCTTGTCGGTCAGCGGCGTGTGCAGGGTGATGAAATCGGCGCGGGCGAACAGCTCGTCGAGCTCGACCTTGTCGACGCCAAGCTCCTCGGCACGGCTGTCCGACAGGAACGGATCGAAGGCGATGACGTGCATCTTGAGGCCAACGCCGCGCGTCGCGACGATCGAACCGATGTTGCCGCAACCGATGACGCCCAGCGTCTTGCCGGTTATCTCGACGCCCATGAAGCGGTTCTTTTCCCATTTGCCGGCATGGGTCGAGGCGTTGGCTTCAGGGATCTGGCGCGCCAGCGCAAAGATCATCGCCACCGCATGTTCGGCTGTGGTGATCGAGTTGCCGAAGGGCGTGTTCATCACGATGATGCCCTTGCGGCTTGCCGCCGGGATATCGACATTGTCGACGCCGATGCCGGCGCGGCCGATGACTTTGAGATTGGTAGCGGCGTTGATCAGCTTTTCGGTGACCTTGGTCGCCGAGCGGATGGCGAGGCCATCATACTGGCCGATCACTTCGGCGAGCTTATCCTTGTCCTTGCCGAGATCGGGCAGATAGTCGACCTCGACGCCACGATCCTTGAAGATTTGCACGGCGGTGGGGGAGAGTTTGTCTGAGACGAGAACGCGGGGCGCCATGGCGGCCTCCTTGAAATGGATTTGATCCTGATGGGAGTGGGCGGCCCGAAGGCCGCCGCGAACGATCTCAGGCCGCCGCTTTGAGCGACGCCTTCTGTGCGGCGAATGCCCAGTCGAGCCAGGGCAGCAGCGCTTCGAGATCCGACGTCTCGACCGTCGCGCCGCACCAGATGCGCAGGCCGGGCGGTGCGTCGCGATAGGCACCGATATCATAGGCGACGCCTTCCTTGTCGAGCACCGACACCAGCCCCTTGGCGAAGGCCGCCTGCCCGTCGGCGTCGAGCGCGGACACGTCCGGATCGGTGAAGGACAGGCAGACGGACGTGTTCGACCGTGTCGCCGGCTGGACGGCGAGATGACCGAGCCAGGAGGACTTGCCGACAAAGCGATCGATGACGGCCGCATTGGCATCCGCCCTGGCGATCAGCGCGTCGAGGCCGCCGGTCGACTTCGCCCAGTTGAGCGCATCGAGGTAATCCTCGACGCACAGCATCGAGGGAGTGTTGATGGTCTCGCCCTTGAAGATGCCTTCGATCAGCTTGCCGCCTGAGGTCAGGCGGAAAATTTTCGGCAGCGGCCATGAGGGCTTGTAGGTTTCCAGCCGCTCGACGGCGCGAGGCGACAGGATCAGCATGCCGTGAGCGCCCTCGCCGCCCAGCACCTTCTGCCAGGAGAAAGTGACGACATCGAGTTTTTCGAAGTCGAGCCTCTGCGCGAATGCGGCGGAAGTCGCATCGCAGACGGTCAGGCCCTTGCGGTCCGCGGGAATGAAATCGCCGTTCGGCACGCGAACGCCCGACGTGGTGCCGTTCCAGGTGAACACCACATCGCGGTCGAAATCGATCTTGGTGAGATCAGGCAGTTCGCCGTAGCCGGCTTCGATGTTGCGCACGTCGGCGAGCTTCAATTGCTTGACCACGTCGGTGACCCAGCCGGAGCCAAAGCTCTCCCAGGCGACCATGTCGACGCCGCGCTCGCCGAGCAGCGACCACAGCGCCATCTCGACCGCACCGGTGTCCGACGCCGGCACGATGCCGATGCGGTAACCCGCCGGGACCTGGAGAATCTCCCGCGTCAGCTCGATCGCCTGTTCGAGCTTGGTCTTGCCGATCTTGGCGCGGTGGGAACGGCCGAGCGCAGCATTTCTTAGCGCCTCGACCGACCAGCCGGGGCGCTTTGCGCAGGGACCTGAGGAGAAATTGGGGTTTGCCGGACGGAGTCCGGGCTTCGTATGCGTCGTCATCGTGGTCTATCCTTCCAGATAGTGGCCCCTCGTTGGGGAGGGGTGGCCCACGGACGGCGATATTCGTTCGGGCTTCAGGCGTCAAGAGGAAAGTTTTTGTCGTTGCCGGGATACCGGCGATCCTGATCAGGATGTCGTGACTTCAAACGCAAACGGCGGACCCCGAAAGATCCGCCGTCCTGGTCCTCGTACTCGCCGCGCCTACCAGAGATCGTAGCGCAGCCCGACCTTGACCTGATGATAATCGAGGCCCTTTTTGAACTCAGGGTTGCCGACAGCGTCTGCTGTCACGTATTTCGCGGAAGGCAGAGCCGTGTATTGATAGCCGACATCGACTGCAACATTCTTGCTGACCTGATAAGCAAAGCCGGCGCCGAGCGTATAGGCGAAGCTGAACTGCTTCTCCGACTGCGTCGTCCCATCATAGCCGTTTGGATCGTCGCATTCAAAGATGGTCGTGGTTGTACCTGATGTTGTCGATGAATTCTGACAGTTGCGAGCGCCTTGAGCGTACTTGTAGGTGCTGTACGCTATGCCGACACCGCCTCCGACATAGGGCGTGAAGCCGACATAAGTGCCCAGGTCGACAAAGGCGCTGGCCATCACATCGTAGGCCTTGTTGTTGCCGTCGTTGGAGCCTTCGCATCCACGGGTGCTTGGGCCGGCGAACGCGCTTGTGCTGCCACCGCTGGTGACAGTCACCGTCTGCGTTCCATCGCAAGTACTGTCGAATTTGCTGGCGAATTTGCTTGTCGGCAGCAGACCGAAATTCAATTCACCGCGGAAGTAATCGTTGAAATGATAGCCCATACCTATCGAACCAGACAGCGGGCTGGTGTCCGTAACCAGACCGGCCGGAGTTTCCGAAAATTCATAGGGCTTGTTGAAGGCATAGCCGAGATCACCGCGCAGATACCAGCCGGAGCCGACCTCGACCGGGACGTAGTCGGGCGCCTGGTCGACATAGATCGGCGGGTCATAATCGGCCGCGTGCACCGGCGTCAGCGGCAGGAGGGTTAGTGCACCGAGCGCCAGCGCCATACGCGATGTAAGTTTCATGGTCCCCGACTCCCGAATTTGGCGCAGCCCGCAATCGCAGCGGCAGCCATCGTTTCAAGGAGCATTGTTAACCATAGTGGTTAAGTGGCGGTTAAGGCTAACAGAGCGTTAGCGAATTCATTTCCCCTGTCGATTCCAGGCGGCCAACGAAAAACCGCCCGGCTGAGGCCGGGCGGTTTGTGAAGAATTCAAGTAATGTAGATGCTGTTACTTGGTGTAGATCGGCTCGGGTTCGGGCTGGTAGGCAACGACCGGCGCGGCGCAACCGTTGTTGCCACCGAACTGGTAACGCAGGCCACCGCGCACTTCGTGTGTGTTGATGCCACGATCGAAGCCGGGACCGGAGCTGGTGATGTTCCAGTCGAACATGCGGCCGCCCTGGATATGGGAGAAGCGGTAGCCGGCATCGAGAATGATCTTGTCGGTCAAGCAGTACGAAGCGCCGGCCATCAGACCGTAGGCGAAACGCCAGCTTGATCTGCCGGGATTGAACTCGGTGGTGTTCGGGTCGTAGACATCATCCCACTTGACGCGGGCGCCGCCGATGCCGGCGCCAACGTAAGGCGTGATGCCATGGTAGGTGCCGAGATCGACATAGGCGTTGGCAAGCAGTAGCAGGGCGCTCATCTTCGATACTTCGGTCGAAGTACCGTTGATGTCCGAGGTGCCGCCGTTGAAGTTCGACTTGAACCAATAGTCGGCGGTCAAATCGGTCCGGAAGTGATCGTTGATCTTGTAGCCGACGCCGGCGCCGAGCGAGAAACCGCCCTTGAGCTTGCCGAAATCGAAGCTTCTGGTGCCGGGCGTAACCGTACAGTTACAGGGATCGACGGTGTAGGTCATATAGTCGATGCCGCGCACGGTCGACTTGTGATAGTCGATGTCGCCACGGATATACCAGCCGCCGACTTCTACCGGCTGCTCGTAGACGGCCTGAGGCGGAGCCTCTTCGACGATCGGTTCCGGCAGGTCGGCCGCGAACAACGGCCCCGCCAGGCCTGCGAACAGTAAGGCGAGCAGGGCCTTTCTTGCTGTCTTGAACATGCTTGTCACCCCTGAGAAGCTCGGAACGGCAAACCCGCCCGAAATGCGATTGGCTTTCAGTCGTGGATAATGAATTGCAAAGGTTAAAAGGCGTTTAACCCTGTTGCTTAACCACGAATCTCGAAACTTCTGGGGACCGGCGCGAGATTTCCGAACAGCGAACAGACTGGGAGCCGACAAGAAAAAGCCCGCCGAGAGGCGGGGCTTGGACAGGTTCAGGCGACGACGTCCTGCCGGGCGCTGTGGGGGTCAGGCGGCGCTGCGCGTTTCCGAGATGATGTCCACGATGCCATTCACCACGGACTCGACCAGTTGCGGGTCGTCGCCCTCGGCCATCACGCGGATCAGCGGCTCTGTCCCGGATGGCCGGATAACCAGCCGTCCGGTCTTGCCGAGCCGGCTACGCGCGTCTTCGATGGCGGCCTTGACCGGCGCCTCCTCGAGCGGCTTGCCGCCGGAAATGTGAACGTTCTTCAGGAGCTGCGGCACGGGTTCGAATTTCTTCGACAGTTCGCTGACCGGCCGGCCCTGCCGCTTGATGCAGGCCAGCACCTGCAGCGCCGAAACCAGGCCGTCGCCGGTGGTCGAAAAGTCAGACAGCACGATATGGCCCGACTGTTCGCCGCCGACATTCAGCCCGTGCGCGCGCATATGCTCGACGACATAACGGTCGCCGACCTTGGTGCGGTGCAATTGCAGCTTCATGTCGCCGAGGAAGCGTTCGAGGCCCAGATTGGACATGACGGTTGAGACGACACCGCCGCCGGCAAGCCGCCCGCTCTGGTGCCAGGATTCGGCGATCAGCGCCATGATCTGGTCACCATCGACGATCGCGCCGTTTTCATCGACGATGACGACGCGATCGGCGTCGCCGTCGAGCGCGATGCCGATATCGGCGCGCACTTCGTGCACCTTCTTTTGCAGGCCGGCCGGGTGGGTCGAGCCGCATTCCTTGTTGATGTTGAAGCCGTTGGGCTCGACATTGATGGCGACGACTTCGGCGCCCAGTTCCCACAGCGCCTCGGGCGCCACCTTGTAGGCCGCGCCATTGGCGCAATCGACGACGATCCTCAAGCCCGCGAGCGACATCGAGCGCGGCAAGGTGCGCTTGGCGAATTCGATGTAGCGGTCATGCACGCCGTCGACGCGCTTGGCGCGGCCAAGCCCGTCGGAATCGGCGAGCGCCAGTTCGATATCCCTGTCGAGCATGCTCTCGATGCGCTCCTCGATCTCGTCGGAGAGCTTGTAGCCGTCGGGTCCGAACAGCTTGATGCCGTTGTCGTAATAGGGGTTGTGCGAGGCCGAGATCATGACGCCGATATCGGCGCGCAGCGAACGCACCAGCATGGCGACAGCCGGCGTCGGGATCGGGCCGAGCAGGAACACATCCATGCCGGCGGCACAAAGACCGGCGACCATGGCATTCTCGATCATATAACCGGAAAGCCTGGTGTCCTTGCCGAGCACGACACGATGTCGATGGCTGCCGCGCTGGAAGGAAAGGCCGGCGGCCATGCCGACCCGCATCGCGATTTCAGCGGTCATCGGAAACTTGTTGGCGCGTCCGCGAATGCCGTCCGTGCCGAAATAATTCCCTGCCATGCCAGTCAGCTTCCTCGACGTTTCTTCCCCGGCACGTCATGCCACAAGTGGCCAGGGCGCTATGATCACATTGTGTGATTATACGTTACCAATCCTTAGAAAACCATTGTTGTGCACTGCACACAACGTGGCCGCAACCTGACATGCCCAGACTGCCATGCTGCAATATACAAGTCATTCGAGCCTTTCAGCGCGGATGCACCAGGAAAATCTTGCTCTGACCCAGGCAACGGACAACGATTTCATCACCTTATCGGGAGAAGCCGATTTTCGGCGATATATACGCCACTTAGCATCTGGCGCAACCGACCGTTGAGCGTTATTGATTTGCAGGGACGTATCATGGGCTGCTGCAACGGAGAAACGCTATGCTCATCCACCGACTTGCCACTTTGACCGGCCTCGCCGTCGCGACCTTGTTCCTGGCCGCGCCAGCCAACGCACTGACGATGGCCGAGTGCAGCACGAAGTATAACGCCGCCAAGGATGCGGGGACACTGGCCGGAGCGACCTGGAACCAGTTCCGCAAGGCTCAGTGCGGCACCGACGCCGCAGCGACGACCGACGCCAAGCCGGCCGATGCCAAGAAAGCGACCGACACCACGAAGGCTGCCGCGGCGGACGACAGCACGGCCAAGGGCCTGACGGCTAAGGAATGCAGCACCAAGTATCAGGCGGCGAAGGCTGCCGGCACGCTGAACGGCATGAAGTGGAACGACTTCCGCAAATCCGAATGCGCCGCCGGTGCATCCGCCGCTGCCGCCGCCAAGCCGGCGACCACCAAGGCCGCCGCGGCTCCCGCCGCTCCCGCAGACAATGGCGGCAAGGGTCTGAGCATGGCCGAATGCAGCACCAAATATCAGGCCGCCAAGACGGCCAACACGCTGAACGGCATGAAGTGGAACGACTTCCGCAAGACCGAGTGCGGCGCAGCCGCCTCGGATGACGACACCGTGCCGGCCGCCGACGAGGCGAGCTACACCAAGGAGCCGGCGAAGCCGACGACGGCTGCGCCCAAGGGCGTCAAGTTCCCGTCCGCGATCTCGGCGAAATATGCCAGCGAGACCCCCGGAAAGGGCCGCATGCACACCTGCCTCGACCAGTACTATGTCCTCAAGGACGCCAACGCGCTCGGCGGCCTGAAGTGGATCCAGAAGGGCGGCGGCTTCTACAGCCTGTGCAATGCCAAGCTGAAGGGCTGATCGCTTAGCCATAGTCTCCAAACAAAGGCCCGCGCATCGCAAGATGCGCGGGCCTTTTTTGTTGCGCGAAGACGCACACTGCCTTGCTCGCATCTGCATGTCGCCGGCTGCCGGCATCATCAATTCGCCTACACTGCCCACCGCCAAGCTCATCGGTAGTCCGTAAAGATTCTGGTTGAACATATAGAGAACAAACCATATACAAAAAGACGTCAAACTTATTATCAACCAGGAGGGTCTTATGCACGGTTTGAAATTGGCGGTATTGGCTGCGACCGCATTTGTCGCTTGGAGCGTCGCCCCCGCAAGCGCACTGACGATGAAGGAATGCGGCGAGACCTATCGAACAGCCAAGGAAGGCGGCACTCTGAACGGCATGGACTGGACGGCTTTTCGCAAGGAGAAGTGCGCGACATCAGCAGCGGACAGTGTCAGCGAGGATACGGTCAAAACCGAGCCGCAGACGAAAAAGGAAACCAGCGCGGCGGTCGCCCCCACTGTAGCGCCCGCGGGCGTGACATTTCCGACCACGCTGGCCGCCGAGTTCAAGACCGAAAAGCCCGCGAAGGCGCGCATGAAGACCTGTCTCCAGGGCTACCATGGCAACAAGGACGCGGGCACGTTGAACGGCCTTCGCTGGATCCAGAAGGGCGGCGGTTATTACAGCCTGTGCAATGCCAAGCTGAAGAGCTGAGCGACAAGACATCTGAAGAAGAGAAGGCCTGCGAACCGCAGGGTTCGCGGGCCTTTTTGTTGCCTTCGAGGGCACGCCAGCGGCGACGTTGCCAATCTCCCCCTTGTGGGGGAGATTGGCTATCACCTAGGCTTTCGCCAATCGTCACCGTCGCAGATGCGAGGTCGCGGACAACTCCTCCCCAACGCCAAAAACAAAAAACGCCGCGGAACAAGCCGCGGCGTTCGATGAAATCGTTGGTCAAGCTCAGCTCGACGGCTGTGGTTCCATACCGCCTTCGGGCTCAGGACCCTTCTTGCGGCGGCCGCCGGACTTCGGCACGGCCGAGCCACGACTTGGCGGCGTATCGTCGCCGAGGTCGCGTGCGGGCTTGTGGCCGGCGATCAACTGCTTGATCTCCTCGCCGGACAGCGTCTCGTATTCCAGCAGGCCCTGCGCCAGCGCGATCCATTCCTTCTTCTTCTTGGTCAGGATGGACTTCGCCGACGAATAGGCCTCATCGATCAGGCGGCGCACTTCGGCGTCGATGATCTGCGCCGTTTCTTCCGAGACGTTCTGCGTGCGTGCCACCGAATGGCCAAGGAACACTTCTTCCTGGTTGTCGCCATAGGCGACATGGCCGAGCTTGTCGGAAAAGCCCCAGCGCGTGACCATGGCACGCGCCAGCTTGGTCGCCTGCTCGATATCCGAAGAAGCTCCGGAGGTGATGTTCTCCTTGCCGAACTTGAACTCCTCGGCGACACGGCCGCCCATCATGATGGCGAGCCGCGAGATCATGTATTTGTAGCTCATCGAATAGCGGTCGCCTTCCGGCAACTGCATGACCATGCCGAGCGCGCGGCCGCGCGGGATGATGGTGGCCTTGTGCAGCGGATCGGCCGACGGCACGTTGAGCGCGAGAATGGCGTGGCCGGCCTCATGGTAGGCGGTCAGCTCCTTCTCGGCCTGCGTCATGGCCGACGAGCGGCGCTCGGCGCCCATCATGATCTTGTCCTTAGCGTCCTCGAATTCAGCCATGGTGACGAGGCGCTTGTTGCGTCGTGCCGCCATCAGCGCGGATTCGTTGACGAGGTTCATCAGGTCGGCGCCGGAGAAGCCAGGCGTGCCGCGCGCGATCACCTTGAGGTCGACATTGGGCGCCAGCGGCACGTTGCGCACATGCACCTTGAGGATCTTCTCGCGGCCGACGATGTCAGGGTTCGGCACCACGACCTGGCGGTCGAAGCGGCCTGGCCGGAGCAGCGCCGGATCGAGCACGTCGGGCCGGTTGGTGGCAGCGATCAGGATGATGCTTTCGTTGGATTCGAAGCCGTCCATCTCGACCAGCAGCTGGTTCAGCGTCTGCTCGCGTTCGTCATTGCCGCCGCCGAGGCCGGCGCCGCGATGACGGCCGACTGCGTCGATTTCGTCGATGAAGATGATGCAGGGCGCGTTCTTCTTGGCCTGATCGAACATGTCGCGGACGCGGCTTGCACCGACGCCGACGAACATCTCGACGAAGTCAGAACCGGAAATGGTGAAGAACGGCACATTGGCTTCGCCGGCAACCGAGCGCGCGAGCAGCGTCTTGCCGGTTCCCGGAGGGCCGACGAGCAGCACGCCGCGCGGAATCTTGCCGCCGAGCCGCTGGAACTTCTGCGGATCGCGCAGGAACTCGACGATCTCTTCCAGATCTTCCTTGGCTTCGTCGACGCCGGCAACGTCCTGGAAAGTGACGCGGCCATGCGCTTCGGTGAGCAGCTTGGCCTTCGATTTGCCGAAGCCCATCGCGCGGCCGGAGCCGGACTGCATCTGGCGCATGAAGAATATCCAGACGCCGAGGATGAGGATCATCGGCAGCCAGGAGATCAAATAGCCGAACAGCGAATTGGAACCGTCCGTTTCAGGCCGTGCATTGATGGTGACGTTCTTGTCCTGCAGCCGCGAGACCAGCGAAGGATCGCCGGGCGAATAGGTCTGGAAACCGCTGGAATTGTCGGTGTAGGTGCCGCTGATACGAGCGCCAGCAATGGTCACCGTCTTGACCCGCCCGGCCGCGACATCCTGCAGGAACTGCGAATAAGGCACATCGCTGGAAGCCCCTCGCGTCTGCGGCGTCTGGAACAGATTGAACAGGGCTATGAGCAGGACCGCTATGATCGCCCAAAGCGCGAGGTTGCGATAGTTCGGATTCATCAATTGTCCCGTTGGCGTCCGCGAGGCAGACACGCGTCATGAGAGGAAACTTGCGCCTAACATAGGGAGAGCGTCCCCCCTTGCCAAGCAGAACAGCACGTCTGGGTTAAGCTTTCGCGCAACCATCAGCCGGCACTGTGGCCGCTGAAAGGCAAGGGCGGGACCGGGGCCGCGCCAATCAGCCCGGCGACGGCCCGCGCCGGCGCTAGGTCGAAGGATGGCAGGAAGCGGCCGAAGGGGGCAACGACCGGCCGCGCTTCCACCATCGCGGACTTCAGTCCATATCCAGGCAAACCAAGGCATTCACCGGCCTGCCACACCGCCGGTTCGGCCGCGAGCGCGGCGCGCATCAGGCTCGACGGGGTTTTTCCTTCACCCGTCGCCAGCCGCTTCGCCGCTGCCGCGCCTAACGGGGCAATCAACAATGCGCTGCTGCTGTCGTTCAATGTGATGTGCCGGCGGCCGTCCCACAGGGTGCTGCCGGTGGCGGCAGCGGCGGCGGGCAGTCCGCGCGCCTCGCGGCGCAGGAATATGCCGGAGCGCCGGGAATCGACAACCGTCCGCGACAATGTGGCGCAAAGAAATCCAGCCCTCAGCCGACCGAACAGAGCCTCGCTGCGGGCCTGATCCGGCAGGAAGGCAATCCCGCCGGTCGTGGCCAGAAGGATGCGCAACGCATAGACGGCCGCCTGCTCGTCACCGGAGGAGAGCAGGCACGGGTCGAGGCGGATGAGGCCGATGGCTGGCTGGCTGGCGAAGCCATCGATCAAACCGGCTGCGCTGGCGCCAAGCTGCCTGCGCTCGAGGGCGGCCTGGCCCGCGAGCATCAACATGCCCTTCACATGCTCGACACTCTCGCCGGCAAGTGCGGCCCGCACACGCGGCCGCTCGAAAGCCGCGTCGACATTGGTCGGATCGTCAGCCCAGCCGACATTTTGACGGCGCAGGACGTCGCGCAATACCGCGCGCCGCACGCCGAGGAGCGGCCGCACGATCCAGATGCGCCAGTCATAGAGGGTGGCCGGTGCCATGCCGGCAAGTCCCCGGCCGGCCATTCCGGCATGGCCTTGGCCCTCGTCCCGCGCGTGCCGCATCAGCACCGTTTCCGCCTGGTCGTCGGCGGTATGGCCGGTGAGGATCATGCCGATGCCTTCCGCTTGTGCCGCCTCGGCTAGCAGCCGGTAGCGCGCCTCGCGAGCGGCGGCGGGCAGACCGGTCGATGGCTTTGGACCCGACCATGTCAGGATGCGGTGTGAAATTCCGAGCCTGGCGCACAGCTTCGCCACTGTTTGCGCTTCCGCAGCCGAACCGGACCGCAAACCGTGGTCGATCGTCACCGCCAGCAGCTTGGTTGCCGGCGCCCTACGGTCGAGATGGTGTTTGAGGAGAAGGAGCAGGGCGGTCGAGTCGCTGCCGCCGGACAGGGCCGCAACAGCGCCGCTGGTAAAATCGATATGCGAAAAAGGGTTAGTCGAAAGGTCCGGCTCGGTGTCGAGCATGATGCATGTCGCCCAAAAGTGATCCCGGTTTCAGGACAACGACATGTATGACAAGGATCAGCAGGCAGCCAGAGCCTTCTCCTGCTTGACGCGTTCCTTGAGCGCGCTGGAAATATCGGGGTAGCGCTTGCCGACCTCGCTGAAAGTGGCGCAGGCAACGTCATGCTGCTTGAGGCCGACCAGCGACACGCCGAGCTTCAGCAACATGTCGGGAGCTTTCTTGGCCTTGGGGTAGTCCTTGCTGGCGGCAAGGAACGTCTCGGCCGCATCGCGGTATTTCTGCTGGCCGAGCAATGACTCGCCCAGCCAGTAATGCGCATCCGCGGCCTTCGCATCCTTGGGGAAGCGGGCGATGTGGTCGCGAAAACCCTGCTCGGCGGTGCCGTAGTCGCCCGAGAGGATGAACTGGTATGAGTTGCGGTAGAGCTCTTCCGGATTGTTGGTGGCAGGCAACGCCGCGACCACCGTATCGGATTTGCCGGCCTTGGGCGCCGCCCCGGCGACTGGCGCGGTATCCTGCGCCGGCGCGGTCGATTGTGTGTTGCCGCCGGCATCGATGACATTGCCGTTCTTGTCGACGGTGATGCTGCCGAAGGTCTTTTCCGGCGCTCCCGTACCGGGAATAACCTTGCCGGGGTCGCCATCCGGAGATTCGACGATGACGTCCTCGACCGTCTTGCCGACTGCCGATTGATCGTTGGCGGGCTCGGCGCCGGCATCGGCCGGCGCCCGTGTTGCCGGGGCCGCCGCCACGTTGTTGTCGGTGCCGGTGGTGGCGTCCGATTTCTTCTGCGCCGGCGGCTGCCCGCCTTGCGTGCCGCCACCTTCCAGCTGCTGGAAGCGGAATTCATTATCTTCCTGCTGCTTGCGGATCTGCTCCTGCATTTGCAGGACCTGGAAATTGAGTTCCTCGATCTTGCCGTTCATCTGCCGCAGCTGCTCTTCCAGGCTGGTGACAGCGGTAGGATCGGACTGCACCAGCTGAACCTGGTCCGGTTTCTTCTTTTGGCCAAAAAAGCTGGGCAATTCGATAGTGGGAAGATGGAAGGTAAAGCCGCTGTCGGTTGATTGCCCTGTGCCGCTCGCCCCGGTGCCGCTAGCCAGGGCGGTGACGCCTGATAGGAGCAGCAGCGCAAGCGTGCCGCTCAGAACCGATCTCAAATGCATGTGCCTCTCGCAGTGATTTCGTTAGCTTGTTCGCGCCTTCCAATCAGAATGGGACCAGCCAAGCGCCCTCGGCTCATAGCAGGAGCCGAGACTTCGGCCAAATTTTGTTTCGGGCATCCGGATATGAAAAAGGCGGCCCCAAGGCCGCCTTTCGCACAAGTATGTTGCATTTTTACCGCTAGACGGCCACGCGTCCTTTGACGCGCCGGTCCATGATGCCTCAGGAGCCAGCGCCGCTAAGCGTAGTGACCGCGCGGCGATTCTGCGACCAGCAAGAGATGTCGTCGCAAACCGCGACCGGACGTTCCTTGCCGTAGGAAATGGTCTTGAGACGGCTGGCCGAGACGCCCTTGGCGACAAGGAAGTCACGGGTAGCGGCGGCGCGGCGGGCGCCGAGCGCCAGATTGTATTCGCGCGTTCCGCGTTCGTCGGCATGGCCTTCGACCACAATGGCATACTGCTTGTACTGGTTCAGCCACTGTGCCTGGCGCGAGAGCGTCGTCTGCGCGTCGGCACGGATCGAGGTCGAGTCCGTATCGAAGAAGATGCGGTCGCCAATGTTGACGGTGAAGTCCTGCGCCGATCCGGGTGTTGCGGCGCCGGCGCCGTTAAGGCCAAGATCGGCCGCGTTGTTCGGCGTCTTTTTCGAGGCGCAACCGGCGATGGCGAGCATCGCCACCAGCGCGATCATGACCGGGTTTCTGGTAAGTGCTGCAATACGGCCCATGCCGCCTCTCCTTCGTAATTCGAGTGGTCTAATTTGAGTGATTTCGTTGATCACCCAGTAACCACGTTTGGGTTAACCGGCATTCAAGAAACACGGTTAAATTTTGGTTTAAGCTGCCCGTCCGCAGCCATTGGCCATGAGCCACAGTTGGCGCGGACCCTAGGCGGAAATACGGCCAAAACGCGACAAAGAGATGGAAAAGAGGAATTGAAGAGTTGGGGAATTGAGGAACTGAAGAGAGAATTCACTTCAGCTTTTCTCTCAGATTGATCAGCATGCCGTAGATATGGGCATAGGATCGCAGCCAATCGTCGTGTTGTGCCTGGCTGATGTATCCAAGGTCGAACGCGTAGGAAATCCACGTCTCCACTTCGCTGCATGACCCATTGCCATCGAAATGAACCGCGCGAATTCGGGTTTGGAGTGAGTCTGCTTGGCAAATCCCTCAGCCAAATTGGCGCAGATTCCCTTGCTGGAGCGACGCAACTGATCAGCCAGTGCGTATTGCTCCATTTTCGGGAAGGCGAGCGTAGCTTTATGCACGTCAAGAGAGACCACATAAGCGCGCTTATAAACCTCTAGATCCTTCGCACGCTTGATGTGGCCGCCCGCCTTCTCCATTCTTCAGTTCTTCAATTCCCCAGTTCCTCAGTTCGTCTCTTACTCCAGCAGCGGCGACCAGGCAGGGTCCGAAGCGAAGTTCGCCGTCGGGATCGATTGCTCGTTGCGTCCGGTCAGATCGACCGAAACCAGTTTGGGGCCACCGGCGGAATCGCGGAAGAACATCAGCACGCGGCCATTCGGCGCCCAGGTCGGTCCCTCCTGCTGGAAGCCGGAGGAGAGGATGCGCTCACCCGATCCATCGGTCTTCATGACCCCGATCTGGAATTCGCCGCCGGTCTGCTTGGTGAAGGCAATCAGGTCGCCGCGCGGCGACCAGACCGGTGTCGAATAGACGCCGTCGCCGAAGGAGATGCGGGTCTGGCCCGAACCGTCGGCGCCCATCACGTAGATCTGTGCGCGGCCGCCACGGTCGGAGGTGAACACCACCTTGCTGCCGTCGGGCGAATACGACGGCGAGGTGTCGATGGCGGTCGAGTTGGTCAGCCGCGTCGTCGAGCGGCTGCGCAGGTCCATGGCGAAGATGTTGGAATTGCCGTCGTCGCGCAGCAGGCTCATGATCACCTTCTGGCCGTCGGGCGAAAAGCGCGGCGCAAAGGTCATGCCTGGGAAATTGCCGACCAGTTCGCGTTGGCCGGTCTCGATCTGCAGCAGGTACACCCGCGGCTGGCCGCTTTCATAGGACATGTAGGTGATTTCCTGCCGGTTTGGCGAGAAACGCGGCGTCAGCACGATCGACCTGCCGTCCGAAAGATAGCGGACGTTGGCGCCGTCCTGGTCCATGATCGCGAGGCGCTTCTTGCGCGCATTCTTGGCTCCGGATTCGTCGATGAAGACGACGCGGGTGTCGAAATAGCCTTTTTCGCCGGTCAGCCGCTCATAGATGGCGTCGGCGATGATATGGGCGACACGCCGCTGATTGGCATCGTTGGCGAAGAACTGCTCGCCAGCCATCTGCTGGCCGGCAAAGGTATCCCACAACCGGTACTGGGCGCGGATGCGGCCGTCGGCTTCCTTGCTGACGCTGCCCGTGACCAGCGCCTGCGCGTTGATCACCTTCCAGTCGTCGAAGCGCGGTGCTGCATCGGGGTTGGTGATTTTCTCGATAAAGGCGCTCTTGTCGATCGGAGCGAACAGACCCGAACGCTTCAAATCGGCGGTGACGATCTGCGAAATCTGCGCCCCAAGCGCGTCGCCGCCCTGGAAATCCGTGATGGCGATCGGCAGCGGCTCGACGTTGCCCTTGTTGACGTTGAGCTCGACGAGCGCCAGCGCCGGCAACGTGCCTGCCGCGGTCATGCCCATCGCCATTGCTGCGACCATCAGGAGCGGCTTGAGGATTGATTTCATGTCTTCTCGCTTCTCGTACTGATTTTCGGATGACAGGGCCTTAGAGGCCGAGCATCTCCCTTGGATCGAAGGTGACGCGGACGTCGGCCCAGATGTCCTGCTTGCCGGCGGGAACTTGCAGGCCGGTGACATCGCATTTTTGCACCGCACGAACGGCACTTTCGTCGAACTGGCGATTTCCGCTCGACTTTTCGACTGCCGGGCGCCCGTCCAGCTTACCGGATGCATCCAGGTTGAACCGCACCACGACGAGGAAGTTCTCGGAACCTTCAAGGCCGACAGGAAGGGTCCAGCAGCCGCCGAGCTGGCTTTCCAGGGCACCCATTTCGGACCTGGAGAGCTTCTGACCTTGGTCCTTGTCGCCGCCGAGCGACGCCTGCTGGGTCGAGCGCTTGGCGCCGCCGCCGGATGGTTTCTGCTTGTCGAGGAGCGCGGAGATCTCGTCGGCGTTGAATTGCTTGTCATCGGATTTCGGCTTCGACGACGCTTCCTTGACCGGCTTGTCGGCGTCCTTGCGCTCCGGCGCCTTGGCGCTTTCGGCCTGCGCCGGCTGCGGCTTCGGCCGCGCTTCCGGCGCGGGAGCGGAATCCGGCAGCTGCGTCGCCTCGGCGGGCGGCTCCTGCGCTATGGCTTCAGCGACGGCGTCGGGCTTGACCTCGGGCGTCGGATCGATGGCAGCGGTCTTGTCCTGCGGCGGCGGGGTCGGCGCCGGCTTGGCCGGTGTCGGCTTGGGATCGGCCTGCTTGACCGGCTCGGGCTTGACCTCTTCCTTGGGCGTCGGCGCCGGCGCCACTTCCGTTGCCGGGGTGGGCTTGGGCTTCTCCTGCGGCTTCGGCACGTCCTCAGGCTTCGGCTTTTCGATCGGGGTCGGTGCGGGCGGCGGAGCCGAGGTCATGTCGACGGGCTTCGGCTTGGCTTCCGGCGTTATCGGCTTGTCGGTGTCGACACTGTTCTCACCGACCTTCTGCGCATCCGGCACGATGTCCGGGCGCTGCGTCGGCACAGGGGCCGGCTTTTCATGCATCACGGCCTTTTTGTCGCCCTGCAACGTCTGCGCAATGGCTTCCATCGGCACGATATCGACCGCAACCGACTCGACGTCGGACGACGGAAGTGCCGCCGGCGCCGTCAGCGTGAACAGGCCGAAGGTCAGCGCCGCCGCATGCAAGATCACCGATGTGGTGAGGCCGGTCTTCATCGCGCGTCTACTGGTCCTGTTCCTGCAGTGAAACCAGGCCGATGTTCTTGTAGCCGGCGGCCGAAATGCGGGCCATCACCTTCATCGCCGTACCATAGTCGGTGGACTTGTCGCCGCGGATGAAGATGCGCTCCTCATAGCCGGTCTTGGAAATTGCCTGCAGCTTGGCTACCAGTTCCTCGATCGGGATTTCGGTTTCCTGCAGGTAAATCTGGCCGGCGGCGTTGATCGAGACGGTGATCGGCTGCGTGTCGGCATTCATCGCCTTAGCCTGCGTATCCGGCAGGTCGATCGGCACGCCGACCGTCAGCATTGGTGCCGCGACCATGAAGATGATCAGCAGCACCAGCATCACGTCGACCATCGGCGTGACGTTGATCTCGGACATCAGTGCATGGTGACGGCCGCGCCGCCTGTGGCCGCGCCCGCCGCGTCCTGCCATGCCCATGGACATACCCATCTGCTACTCCTCAGGCCTTGGGGGCCACTTTTTCATCGATTTGGCGCGAGAGTATGGCGGAGAACTCGTCGGAGAATCCTTCCATGCGCACGGCTATCTTGCTCGCATCGGACGACAGCTTGTTGTAGGCGATGACGGCGGGAATGGCGGCGAGCAGGCCGATGGCCGTCGCCAGCAGCGCTTCGGCGATGCCCGGCGCAACCACGGCGAGACTGGTATTCTTGGAGCCGGCGATCGCCTGAAACGACGTCATGATGCCGATGACGGTGCCGAACAGGCCGATGAAGGGTGCCGCCGAGCCGGTGGTGGCAAGGAAGCCGAGGCGGCCTTCCAGCTTTTCCATCTCGCGGGTCAGCGCCAGGTCCATCGCCTTGTCGATGCGGGTTTGCAGGCCGAGCGGCGACTTGGCGCCCTTCTCGAAACTCTTCTTCCACTCGCGCATGGCCGCCACGAAAATGGCGCCCATGCCGGTGGTCTTGCGATCGGCGAGCGTGCGGTAAAGCTCCTCCAGCGACTGCCCCGACCAGAACACCTGCTCGAACCGGTTGAGCGCCAGCCGCATGCGGGCATAGGAAACCAGCTTGTCGACGATGATCGCCCAGGTCCAGACCGAGGCGCAGAGCAGGCCGATCATGACCAGCTTGACCACCCAGCTGGCCGAAACGAACAGCGACCAAACCGACAATTGCGCGCCCGGATCGGCGAGTGCGATATTTTCCATCGTTACGTCCTTAAGATTTTCCGGGCGAAGCTGGCGGCTGGCCCCTGGCATCCCTTGTGGTCGGTTCGCACGAAGCTACCGGAACAACCCCAAACTGTGCCGTTGTCGGCCTTTTCAGGGCAAATATTGGTGAAAGGAAGGCGTTCGATAACGCCAATCTTCACCAATCTCTTCATGAACCGTTATGGTTAAGGATGGGTTAGTATATAAGGCGCGGCGCATTGCCACGCCCGCACAGTTGTAACGCCATCATCCAAGCGCGAAGTCAGGATGGGTTGAGATTCAGGTCAGGCCGAGCCGAAAGCGGTGGTTTCCGAGAACCGGAGCGGAGGGTACTTGAAGCACCCGAGCACCGGAAGCGCAGGGAATCACCGTTTGCAGGCCGGCATCACCTGAATATCATCCCACCCGTGGCATGAATGCCGCCACCCATTCCTTGGGAAAGCGCCTTGGGCGGCCATTCTCGCCGATGATCGCCGCCTCGACCTTGGCCTCGACCAGCACCTCGTCGCCGCGCTTGAGCTGTTGCGCCATGAAGATGCGCGCGCCGGAAATCTCCTCGGTGCGGGTGTCGACGGTCAGGATGTCGTCGATGCGGGCCGGGCCGCGAAAGTCGATCTCCATGCGGCGCACCACCCAGACTATTCTTTCGCCATGCTTGCCGTCGGCAAGCTCTGTGTGATGCACGCCGGTGAGCCTGAGATAGTCGGAGCGGCCGCGTTCGAAGAATTCGAGATAGCGTGCATGGTAGACGACGCCGGAGAAATCGGTGTCGGCATAGTAGACTCGCGCCATCAGCCGGTGGCCGAACGCCGTCAGCGCACCGGAAAGCCCGGCCAGCAGCGTCGCCGATTCACCATGATCGCCCATTGCGCTTCCTTTTTTAGTCCCAGCGAGGCACCAGTTTCCCGCGGAACATAACATCGGATGGCACTGTTGACGGCGATGATCAAGAGTTTGACGGCGGCGCTGTTCGTGTTGGTGGCTTTGGCGCTGCCTGGCCAGACCGCGACATTCTCGATGAAGCGCGGCCTCAATCTCGACCAGTGGGTCACCTGGCCCGGCGAGGACCAGTGGGGCCACGCCAAGGCCATCCTGCCCTATCCGGAGTGGCGGAAATTCCTTGGGGAGGACGACCTCAAGGCGTTGAAGGATGCCGGCTTCGATTTCCTGCGCATGCCGGTCGATCCATCGCCCTTTCTGTCCGACCAGACCGTGGCCTTGCGTGACGATCTCTATGCCAGCGTGCTGGACTCGGTGCGCATAATCAACCGCGCCGGGCTCAAGGTGATCGTCGACATGCACCTGATCCCGGCCGGCGGCAGCCGCAAGATCGGAATGGCTGAAGTGATGGGCGACCCACGGACCTTCGACGCCTATGTCGAGATGGTCCGCAAGATGGCCCGCACGCTGGCCAGCGAAGATCCCGCCCAGGTCGCCTTCGAGCCCATGAACGAACCGATCGTGGACTGCGACAGCGACGGCACGAGCCTGTGGCCGGACCGCCAGCGCAAACTGTTCGCGGCGGCGCGATCCTCGGCTACGAAACTGACCCTGGTGCTGACCGGCGCCTGCTATTCCGCCGCGAGTTCGTTGGAAAAGATCGACCCGAAGACGATTCCGGACGACAACGTCATCTGGACCTTCCATTCCTACGATCCGTTTCTGCTCACCCATCAGGGCGCAACCTGGGCCGGAGACTTCATTCCTTACGTGACCGGCCTGCCCTATCCGCTGAGTGCGGTGCCCAAGGCGCAGCTCGACGTGACGCTCGACACCATCCGCGCCAGGATCAAGGCCGAGGCGCCTTGGACACGGCAAAGCGGCCTGCTTGCCTATCTCGATGAACAAGTTGCCAGCATGGACAGCCCCGACAGACTGCTCGGCTTGATGGATGCGCCGTTCGAAAAGGTCGAGGCGTGGGCGAGGGCCAACGGCGTCAAGCCTGGAAACATCACGCTGGGCGAGTTCGGCATGATCCGCCAGGAATACGGCAATTCCTATGTGATGCCCGCTAGGTATCGGGCCGCCTATATCAGGGACATGATCGCGCGTGCCGAAGCACATGGCTTCTCATGGTCGGTGTGGAGCTATGGCGGCGCCTTCGGCATCGTCGATGCCTTCAACGGCGACAAGGCCGAGCCGGATGTGATGGACGCGATCAAATCGCTTCACTGAGGCGATCTGGATTTAGCCAAGGTCGATCGACAGGATTTCCGGCCGCATCCCGAAACGCACCGGCAATATGCTGAAACCGAGCCCGCCGGAGACGATCAGATTGCGATCCTTCTCGACGACGTGGCCATAGGCGTAGCGGTTGCCGAAACGCGATGGCACGACCGGCGAATAGCCGAACAGCCGAATTTGTCCGCCATGGGTGTGGCCGGACAGGGTCAGCGAGACGCGCCACGGCACTTTCGGAAAAATATCCGGCTCGTGCGCAAGCAGGATGATGGGCGAGGTGTCGCTGACCTTGGCCAGCGTGCCGTCGAGATCGTCCAGCCCCGTGAAGCCAGCGCGGTCCCTGATCGGCAGCAGAGCGAGCTGGTCGGCGAGCCCGGCAATCCAGACACCATGCCCATCCTTTTCCAGGCGCACGACATCGTTCTCCAGCACCGGAATGCCGACTTTCTCCAGGGCCTTGCGCGCTACGGTCGGGCCGGCCCCGGCGCGCTGCGCGAAGCCATCTGCCCACCAGTCATGGTTGCCGAGAATCGAGAGCACGCCGAGCGGTGCCCTGAGGTTTGAGAGGGCGGAGGCCCATTGCGACGGCGTCACCGGGCGGGTCACCAACGGCATGCCGGCGATATAATCGCCGAGCAGGACGATGACGTCCGGCTGCAGGGCATTCGCGTCTTCGACAAGTGAGGCGATCCGCTCCGGCGTCATCCATGGCCGGCAGGCATGGATATCGGCAAGCGCGACGATGCGCAGCTTCAGGCCATCAGGCCAATGCGGCGGCGTTAGCGCATAGCGTTTCACATGCGTCAGCAGCATCGGCTCTATGCCGGCCGCATAGGCGCTGAACGCGGCAACCGACAGAACCGACCCGCCGATGAAGCGCAGGAATCCGCGTCTGGTGATCATTGCGTGGCTCCGGCAAACCATCGGAGCGAGATTGCCCCGGGATGGCACCGCCACCAGAGCCGACGAATGCGCCGGCAAACCGACGAAGCCGAGGATATTTTGCGCAGGCCGCTCACAGATCCTTTGTCGGCCCGGAACCTGCGCCTGATCGCCCTGAGCGCTATTCTTCCTGGAACAGGTTGATCTGCTGTTGCGCCAGATCCTTCGGCGCGTCGAGGCCGAGATGGCGCCAGGCATTGGCCGTCAGCATCCGGCCGCGCGGCGTGCGCTGGATGAAACCCTGCTGGATCAGATAAGGCTCGATGATGTCCTCGATGGCGTCGCGCGGCTCTGACAGGCCGGCGGCGATCGTCTCGATGCCGACCGGCCCGCCGCCGAAATTGCGCGCGATCATGCTGAGGTACCGGCGGTCGAGCGCGTCGAGGCCGAGCGCGTCGACTTCCAGCCGGGTCAACGCTTCGTCGGCGATCTTGCGGTCGACATGGCCATCGCCGGCCACCGAGGCGAAATCGCGCACACGGCGCAACAACCGGCCGGCGATGCGTGGCGTGCCCCGCGCGCGCCGCGCGATCTCCAGCGCGCCGTCGTTGCCGAGCGGCATTTGCAGGATACGCGCGCCACGCCGCACGATCTGCTCCAGCTCCTCGACCGTGTAGAAATTGAGCCGTACCGGAATGCCGAAACGGTCGCGCAGCGGATTGGTGAGCAGGCCAAGCCGCGTGGTGGCGGCGACGAGGGTGAAGCGGGCGAGGTCGATCTTGACCGAGCGCGCCGCCGGGCCTTCGCCGATGATCAGGTCGAGCTGAAAATCCTCCATCGCCGGATAAAGGATCTCCTCCACCGCCGGGCTCAGCCGATGGATCTCGTCGATGAACAGCACGTCGCCTTCCTCGAGATTGGTCAGCAGCGCGGCAAGATCGCCGGCCTTGGCGATGACCGGACCCGAGGTCGAGCGGAAATTGACGCCGAGCTCGCGCGCCATGATCTGCGCCAGCGTCGTCTTGCCGAGACCAGGCGGCCCGACGAACAGCACATGGTCGAGCGCCTCGCTGCGGCTCTTGGCGGCCTCGATGAACACTTTGAGATTGGCCCGCGCCGCCGCCTGGCCGACGAAATCGTCGAGCGTCTGCGGCCGCAGGGTCTGCTCGGCATCCTCGCCGCGTTTTTCCGGTGCAATCAAGCGGGGCGACAGGCTCATGCCGCCTTCCTTGCACACGGCAAGGGGCTGAACAAGCGGCGGCTCACCGCGCAAGTTCCTTCAGCCCAAAGCGAATCAGCTTCGGCGCATCGGCATCCTCGCCCGCCGTCTTCAGCGCCGCCGCCACCGCATTGGCGGCCGTGTCGCGCGAATAGCCGAGATTGACCAGCGCCGAGACCGCGTCGGTGATCGGCGCGGATGCCACGCCGTCGCCGAGCTCCTGTTTCAGGCCGATGGTGCCCGAAGCGGTTCCGGCATAGGCCGGCGCCTTGTTCTTCAGTTCGGTGACGATGCGCTCGGCCACCTTCTTGCCGACGCCGGGTGCGCGAGAAACCATGGCGATGTCGCGCAGCGCAATCGCATTGGCGAGATCTGCCGGCGCCAGCGTCGACAAGATGGCCAGCGCCACCTTGGCGCCAACGCCGGGAACATTGTTCATCAACAGCCGGAACCACTCACGCTCGAGCTGCGATTGGAAGCCGTACAGCCGCAGCATATCCTCGCGCACATAGGTCTCAATGAACAGCACTACTAACTCGCCGGGCGAAGGCAGCGCCGCCAGCGTGCGCGCTGAACAATAGGCGACGTAGCCGACGCCATGGATATCGATGAGGCAATGATCCTCGTCGACCTCGTCCAGCGTGCCCTTGAGCTTGCCGATCATTGGACGCAATCCCCGTTAGGGATGAGTATCGGGCGTGATGAGCTCGACATCTGGAAAGTACTTTCTGAAACCTGCGGGATCGCGAGTAAGAATGGGATAGCCTCGGATGGCAGCGTGAGCCCCAATCAAGAAGTCGGGCATCACCTTCTCTCGAGGTCCGCCCAACCGCCGATAGACCGAGAACGCTCTCGACGCAGCAAAGGCCGCCTCGAACGGGAGACTTTCGCGCCGGAACTCGTCTTCAGGCAAGGCATCATCGACATCGTCTATCGCCTCATAGCGCATCGAAAACTCGGCGTAGATAATCTGATTGATGACCAGGCTGCCTTGCTCGAGGGCAGACACCATTTTGGACCACGACCACTTTGACCAGACGGGATCGCGAACGGCGATATCGACAAGCACGTTGGTGTCGACAAGCGTCGCCAAGATTAGCGATCCCGGGTCAAAGCCATGACGGCATCGGCATTCATTGTCTGATCGCCGCTGCCCTCAAGCCGATCGAGCGCAGCAAGAAAACGATCGAGTCTTTCGCGGTCGGCCAACCGCCCCTTGTCATGCTTCGGCGTGATCGTGATCTTGCCGCCCTCGATGCCGAAGATGACTTCGCTGTTGGCGCCAATCCCAAATGTCTCCCGCAGATCCCGTGGGATTGTCACTTGGCCTTTGCTCGTCACACGCATGAAACACCCCTTTGTTACAAGTAAGGATTATTCCAACCCGACGAACAAGTCAAGAACATCGCTAACCAGCGAGCGCCATCCGGTAAGCCACGCTTTGCCGGTGATGCACGTGGCAAATGGCGATGGCAAGCGCGTCGGCGGCATGTTCGGTATCGAAGACGGCTTTCGGCAACAGCACCTTCACCATCATGTGGATCTGCTTCTTGTCGCCATGCCCGACGCCGATCACCGCTTTCTTGACTGCGTTAGGCGCATATTCGGCAACGACGAGGCCGGCACGCGCCGGCACCAGCATGGCGATGCCGCGTGCCTGACCGAGCTTCAGCGTTGCCACCGCGTCCTTGTTGACGAAGGTCTGTTCGACCGCCGCTTCGTGCGGCATGGCGGCATGCAGGACTTCGGCAAGCCCGTCATGCAGCTGGCATAGCCGCGTTGCCAGCGCGGCCTTATCGTCTGATTTCACAGTGCCGGAAGCAATGAAGCGCAGCGAATTGCCGAGGCTTTCGACGATGCCCCAGCCGGTGCGCCGAAGCCCGGGATCGATACCGATGATGCGAATCGCTTCCGCCATTTGCCGAGTTTACCTCCGGCGGACAGCGATGCCAGCGAAATGTGAACAAACCGGAAACAGACGGCGGACCGCGGTCTAACCCCGAGCGAAAGCCGTGTTGAGCAGGCTGATCTGGTCGGAAACCGGGTTGGGGCGGCGAGCCATCGGTTGCATGTCGACCATGGCGCCGGAGCCATAGATCTCGTCGTCCATGCGGCGCACCAACGCTTGCAGGCGCAGCGAGCGGGTGACGAGGTCGAGGAAATCCTCGGGCAGTTCGGCCCAACCGGCGGCTTCGTCATGGGCGGAAGCGGTGTCGAGGCGCACCTTGGACTTTTCCGATGCCACCTGGTCACGGGTCATCTCGCCGGAATTGGCGGCGCGCTGCAAAAGCAGCCAGGAGGCAACCTGCATCAGCCTGGTGGTCAGCCGCATCGATTCGGCCGCGTAGAGCGTGGCGGCCAGCCGCGACAGCTTCTTCGCCTCGGCCCGGCCCTTGCCGTCGAGATATTCGGCGGCCTGTTCGACCAGACCCATGCCTTCCTGGTAAAGCGGCTTGAAGGATTGCGAGAAAACCCGGCGTTCCGCCAGCTTGACGGTTTTCGCACTGCCCTTCGAAGGCTCGTTCATTGATACGCCCCTGCACTTGCAACCGGCCGATTCGGCTCCCTGCCGATACACCCGGAACCCTATCTGACTGAAGCTTGAAAATGCGCTTCGTCACCGGTGAAGGCAAGCACATGTTTAACAGAAGGTTAACGGCACCCCTGTCGGGCGGCCCCGCTGGGGTGCGGACAAAAAAAGAGAAATCGAGACAAAAAAAGAGCCGCGGATAAGGCGGCTCTCAGGAGTTTAACAGGGAGGCGTCAAACAAAGTGGCTCCAACCACTCGGTAAGAATCCAGATCACTGGATGAACATAGTAAACACCTGTAAAGCTTAATGAAGCCTTAACGGTGCAGATGTTTTTTGACCGAACGCCGCCATACTGTGCCGTAACAGCACAGCATCTCCTGCGTCAGGCTCGGCTCAAGCGGTCTTCCAGACCGCCGGCAAGGCGATGAAGGCGAACAGCAGCATGGCTGCGTAGAAGCCCATCGAGGAGGCCGCCACCAGCGGTTCGATCGCGGCATTGCCGGCAAGCAGGAAATAGAGGCCGATCAGCAGGCCGATGCCGCTGACCGCCGTCAGCCAGAAATGAACTGTGGCGAGCGTCTTCTGCCCGATTGCCGGAAACAAATGGTAGAAGAAGGCGAAGACCGCCGACATCAGCCATCCGGCCACCATCGTGTGGGCGTGGGTCGGCATCTGGCCGTGATCCTGGCTGATCGCCATGTACAGGCCGAGCGCCATGCCGCACAGCGAATAGATGATGGCCAGCGTGAAGAAATTCCGTGCTATCCCTTGCATAATGGTCCCCCGAATTGCCTTTTCCCGCTTGCGGGAATGGGTTGATCGTCAGGCGATTGTTGTCGCCACCGGGCTCCCGGCATTGGCGCACTAATATCGGCAGCGTATCCAGACGATGTCGCGCCAACCCCCTCCCGACGATTCGTACATTAGCAGAAAATCAGATAATGCGTTCACAATCTGCGACCTCGCGCGTTGGCCGTAAGCTGAAACAGAGCCGGATTTTTCGCGACATCGTTCCGAAACAGGCGCCACGCTAAACGCCCGCTCCTCTGACGGCCGGCGCAAATCGGCGCCGCCGCAAACCTGACCGGACACTGCAGGAGCAACCCATGGACTGGTACTCGATCGTCAAATTCCTCCACGTCACTACCGCCATTCTGTGGGTCGGCGGTGGCTTCGTACTGTTCCTGCTGGGCATGCTTGCCGAGCGCGCGGGCAACATCGAGGAAAAGCTGCAGGCAATGCGCGCCAGCGGTCAGCTGGGCGGCAGGTTCTTTGCGCCGATGTCGATGCTGACGCTGATCTTCGGCCTCATCATGTGCTGGTTCTGGGTCGGCTTCTCCGATTTGTGGGTACTCATCGGCCTGGCGGGATACGCCACGACCTTTTCGATCGGCATGTTCATCTTCAAGCCGACCGGGGAGCGCATGGGCGCAATGATCGCCAAGGAGGGCGTCACGCCAGAGGTTCTTGCCATCGGCCAGCGCATGATGAGCGCGGCACGTTTCGACTATGCGGTGATGCTGGTGATCATTGCGGACATGGTGCTCAAACCGACCGTGCATGACATCGGCATCCTTGCCGGCATGGTGCTGGTCGTTATGGTCGGCGCGACACTGGCTTTTGGCGGCAACCGTCGTCTGGTGCCAAGCGCCGCCTGACCCCTAATGACGGGGCGGCTGCGCGGCGTCCTTTCTACATCAGGCCGACAATGCCATCCCACAGCAGCTTCAGCGCCACGACCGCGACGGTTGCGTAGGTAAAGGGATAGAAGGTTTCCGGCCGCATGCGGCGCACCAGCCACGCTCCGGCGATGGTCGACAGCGGCGCCAGCGGCATCAGCACCGCCGATGCCGTCAGATTGGCGGTGTCGAACTGGCCGAGCGCGAAATAGGGCACCAGCTTCAGCGCGTTGGTGGCGGCAAAGAAGATCGCTGCGGTGCCCGACAGAACTTTCGGATCGAGACGGATGGGCAAGGCATAGACCTGGAAGGGCGGACCGCCGACATGGGCAACGAAGCTGGTGAAGCCGGCGACCGTGCCCCAGATGGCGGCGGCCACGCGGTTGGGCGCGGCCGCGTGATCGGCGCCGTGGCGGAACTGCAGATAGAGCCAGCGCAGGACGAAGATGATGGCGACGGCGCCAACGATCAGCCGCACCGCCTCTTCGGTCACCAGTGCCGCCGTCAGCCAGCCAAGGCCGATGCCGATGACGGCGCCCGGCATCATGTCGACCAGCATCTTGCGGTCGTAAACGCCCCACCATGTCCACACCGAGACGATGTCCATCAGGCATAGGATCGGCAGCAGGATGGCCGCCGCCTGCACCGGTGGCATGGTCAGCGCCATCAGCGGCACGCCGACGAAACCGACGGCACCGCCAAAGCCGCCCTTCGACAGGCCGACCAGAATGACCGCCGGAATGGCGGCCGCATAGAACCACGGATCGAGAAGCAGGCCTGACATGGGAGGGGACTGGTCCGGAGGGAAAGCGTGTCGACGCTTGAATAGCCCAGAATGTCGGG
Organism: Mesorhizobium sp. M7A.F.Ca.US.007.01.2.1; assembly: GCF_003998165.1. NCBI lineage: Bacteria > Pseudomonadati > Pseudomonadota > Alphaproteobacteria > Hyphomicrobiales > Phyllobacteriaceae > Mesorhizobium > Mesorhizobium sp. M7A.F.Ca.US.007.01.2.1. The sequence continues at coordinate 43,035 of NZ_RZQP01000014.1, forward strand.
CGGAGCGACAGCAAATATGAGCGTGGCGGCCGCACATGCGGGCCGACGCAGGCCTGTGCCTACCGACGCGCCGAGACCAGCAGGAACATCGGCCGCTCGAGCTCTTCCGCCAGTTCGGGTTTGGCCGCAATCTGCTCTGATGTCGGACGGAACTCCTCGACATGCGCGATGGTGAAGCCGGCCTGCAGGAGAGCGTTGAGCGTGGTGCCGATCGTGCGGTGATGTTTCACCACGCCCTTGGCCAGCCAGTCCGTGCTGCGCGGTCCTTCCACCAGATACTGGTCGACAGGCCACGTCTTTCGGCCTTCGCTATCGATCACCCAGCCGGGTTTGGTCGGCGCCATGAAGATCGGATGTTCCGTCGAAAAGACGAAATGCCCGCCAGGCGCCAGGGCCCGATGCACGGTCCCGAACAGACGCGACACATCCTCGACATAGTGCAAGGCGAGCGAACTGTAGACGAGATCGAAGCTGGCTTCCGGCAGGCTGAGCCGATCGAGATCGGCCGTCTCATAGCTTATCCCTGCATCCGGGCCGGCGGCCCTTGCTCGGGCAAGCATCTTCTCCGACAGGTCCAGGCCAAGCACCTGCGCCGCCCCATGCTCGCGTGCCCATCGGCAGAACCAGCCGAAGCCGCAGCCGAGATCGACGACCCTCAAGCCGCCGACATCGGGCAGCATCGCGCGCATCGCCGGCCACTCGGCGGCACCCTCCAGCCCTTCGACCGAACGGCCGAGTTGGCTGTAGCCTGCGAAGAAATCCTCACGGTCGTATATGTTCTGCGCCATGACAGTCTCGGTCTCATTTGGTCGGCACACTAACCAAGCGGCCATCGGTTTTCCACCCGGCTCGATCAGGAGGCATGCAAGACCTTTGCCCTATCCCGAGAAGCAGCCGCGTCGAGCGGTGGCGGCCGCCGCCGGATCGGCTGCGCCTTGATGATGGCGGTGCTTGTCTCCGCCTTGTCGGCGATACGGTCGAGAATCCCGTCGAGATCGCCGATCGAGCGTACGAACAGCCGGGCGACGAAGCAGTCATCGCCCGTCACCTTGTCGCATTCGCCGAATTCGGGGATGTCCTCGATCAGCTTCTGAACGATGTGCAGCTTGCCCGGCAGAGGCCGGATGCGCACGATCGCCTGCAAGGTATAGCCGAGCGCGAGCGGATCGATCTCGACGGTGAACGCCCGGATGACGCCGCGCTCCTCGAGTCGTCGCAGCCGCTCCGAAACGCTTGGCGACGACAGCCCGACCTGGGCGGCCAGCTCCTTCAGCGAGGTCCGCGCATCCTTGACCAGGATTTCAAGGAGATTTCGGTCGAGATCGTCCAGCATCTTTTTCCTTTTCCCGACAGCTTGGAGCTTTCTCCTAATATAATTAGGCCAATAGGCCATACACCCTTTCCAATCTGATGGAAAGCTTCGCGACCGCATGAGATTATGGCGGCTCAACCGATACGGAGGTTTGTTGTGAACGAGACAGTACGCGGCACGGTCGAAATGTCCGCCGCAATGGCCATCCTGGGAACGATCGGATGGTTCGTCGTCCTGTCCGGCCAGCCGATCATGGATGTGGTGTTTTGGCGTTGCGCTTTCGGCGCGCTGACGCTGCTCATCATCTGCGCCGGGCTGGGGTTGCTGCGCAACAGGCTGTCGCTGCGCATCATCGGCATCGCCGCGCTCGGCGGCGTCGCCATCGTCGTCAACTGGCTTTTGCTGTTCAGCGCTTTCTCGCGCGCGTCGATCTCGATCGCCACCGCCGTCTACAACACGCAGCCGTTCATGCTGGTCGGCTTCGGCGCGCTCTTCTTCGCCGAGCGGCTGAGCCTGACCAAGCTGACCTGGCTGACCATCGCCTTCGCCGGCATGGTGCTGATCGTGCAGTCGGCTCCCGATGCCGGCCCCAATGCCGGCATGGCCGGCACGGATTATTTCACCGGCATCGTCATGGCATTGGGCGCGGCCTTCTTCTGGGCCGTCGCCGCCATCGTCACCAAGAAGCTCAAGGGCACGCCACCGCATCTGATTGCGCTGATCCAGGTCTGCGTCGGCGTCGTCATGCTGGCGCCGTTCGCCAATCTATCCCGGCTTCCAGCCGATGCCTGGAGCTGGACGATGCTGGCGACGCTCGGCATCGTCCACACCGGCCTGATGTACATACTGATGTACGGCGCCATCCAGAAGCTGCCGACGCATCTGCAGGGATCGCTGTCGTTCATCTATCCCGTCGTCGCCATCCTGGTCGACGTCGTCGCCTTCGGCCATCGGCTGCATCTGAGCCAGGTCGTCGGCGCCACCGCCATCCTGATCGCCGCCGCCGGCATGAATCTCGGCTGGACGCTGTGGAAGGGCAAACCGCCCGTCGCGAGCCCGCACCCGATCAAGTGAAGCGGCCCGCCGGCTGCCCGGCGGATCAAACATCGCGATCCCGGCTGCCCGCCTGTTCAAGGCGGGCACTTTGCTCTATGCCGCAATCCAACCATCTTCGCCCGGCATAGGCGAAACGCGGGACCCGAAGAACCATGAATGAAGCAACGCCCCCCAATCGCTGTCGCATCGTGCTGATCGCGCCGCCCGGCGTGCCGGCGGCCCGTATTGTCGCGGCATTCGATGGTGGCGATGTCGCTTCGCTGATCCTGCCCGAGAACGGCATGGATGAAGCCTCGTTCCAGGCTTTCGCCGAACGGATCGTGCCGGCAGCGCAAGCCGCCGGCGTTGCTGTCATCATCGCCGGCGACACCCGCATAGCCGGCCGCGTCCAGGCCGACGGCATCCATGTCGAAGTCTCCAAGGCCGAACTCGCCGAGACGATCGAGCATTTCCAGGCAAAGATGATGGTCGGCACCGGAGGCGCCAAGACGCGTGACGACGCGCTCGAGCTTGGCGAGACGCGGCCAGACTACATTTTCTTCGGCCGCTTCGGCTACGACAACAAGCCCGAACCGCACCCGCGCAACCTGTCGCTCGGCGTATGGTGGGCGGACATGATCCAGATCCCTTGCATCGTCATGGCCGGATCCGACATCGCCTCGGTCGAAGCCGTGGGCGCCACCGGCGCTGAATTCGTGGCGCTGTCGATCGCCGTGTTCGCCGACGGCACCGACCCCAGGACAGCGGTCGCCACCGCCAACGCGCTGCTCGACGAGACTGCGCCGCGCTTCGAGGACTGAAATGTCATCGGCGACGCTTCCCCTCCAGGCTCTGCTTGCGGTGCTGATGGTCCAGGCGGCGGCCGCGGAGACCATCCCCTTGCCGCAGCCCAAGCCGGAAATCGGCGTCCACACCGATAAGCCGATCGACAAGCCGTTGCCGCAGCCCGCCACCACGGCCGAGCCTGCGCCGCTGCCGTCGGCCGACGCCGTCAATCCCGACCGCTTCGGCGCAAAACCCGCCGACGCGGCCTATGGCGCCTTCCAGCGCGGCCTCTACAAGACAGCTTACAATCTGGCATTGGTCCGGGCGCAAAACGGCGACCCGGCGGCGCAGACCCTGGTGGCCGAGATCCTGTCGCGAGGTCTCGGTGTACCGGTCAATTCGGCGCAGGCGGCGAAATGGTACGCCTTGGCCGCCGAACAGGGTGTGCCGGAATCGCAGTTCCAGTATGCGCTGATGCTGCTCGACGGCCGCTATGTCAAAAAGGATGGAAAAGAGGCCTACGCCCTGATGCAGGCCGCAGCCGAAGCCGGCAACCGGCTGGCGCAATTCAATTTCGCGCAGATGCTGGTCCAGCAGGACCCCGGCGACGCCGGTATGGCCAAGGCGGTCTCCTACTATGAACGCGCCGCTGCGACCGGCCTCGCGGACGCGCAATATGCAATGTCGCAGATCTACGCCAACGGTGTCGGCGGCAAGCCACGCGACGATGCCCAGGCAAGGCGCCTGCTGACGCAGGCCGCAAGGCAGAACTACGACACCGCGCAAATCGATCTCGCCGCCTGGATGATCGAAGGCCGCGGCGGCGCGCGCGACCTGAAATCCGCCTTCGGCTGGATGAAGCAGGCGGCGGAGGGCGGCAATGTTGCCGCCCAGAACCGCCTGGCCAAGCTCTATATGCAAGGCATCGGCACCGATCCGGACCTGGTCCTTGCCGGTGCCTGGTACATCATTGCCCGCCGCGCCGGCCTCATCGATCCGCAGATGGACGACTTCCTGCAGGGGCTGGACGACGACCAGACCAAGCAGGCGCTGCAGAAGGCCAACCGACTGCCTTGACGGCGGTTCTCACGGTCATTGCAAGTGCAACCCCGGCTCCCTTGCCTGGTCGCAACCTGCCCGCTCCCTTGCCTCTTCTGGCGATTTGTGGTCTTGGGAGCCCGAAATCGCTTTCCCAGCGAACATCCCATACCGACGGCGTGGCCGTAGGCATCATTCCGGATCATCTCATCATGGCCAAGATCAATGGCAACGAAATCCGTCCCGGCTATGTCATCGAGCATGATGGCGGCCTTTGGGTGGCGGTCAGGACCAACACCGTCAAGCCTGGCAAGGGCGGCGCCTACAATCAGGTCGAACTGAAGAACCTCATCAACGGCACCAAGCTCAACGAGCGCTTCCGCTCGGCCGAGACGGTCGAACAGATCCGGCTCGACCTGAAGGATTTTTCCTTCCTCTACGCGCAGGAAGACGCCCTGGTGTTCATGGACACCCAGAGCTACGAGCAGCTCGAATTGAACAAGGACTTCGTCGGCGATCGCGCCGCCTTCCTGCAGGACGGCATGATGGTAACGGTCCAGCTCTACGAAGAGCGACCGATCGGCATTTCGCTGCCCGACTATGTGACGCTGACCATCACCGAGGCCGACCCGGTGGTGAAGGGCCAGACGGCGGCATCGTCCTACAAGCCGGCGATCCTGGAGAACGGCATCCGCGTCCTGGTGCCGCCCTTCATCGGCGCCGGCGAACGCATCATCGTCGACACCAACGAAATCACTTACGTGCGCCGCGCCGACTGACGCATGTCGCCCAAAAGTGGCCCGGTTCCGGGTCACCGACATGCATCGAGGCAGAATTTAAAGCGCAGCACCGGGAAAAAGCACTATGGCACGCTCAGCCCTTCTCAACGTCATGGTCCAGGCCGCAATGAAGGCCGGCCGCTCGCTGTCGCGCGACTTCGGCGAAGTGCAGAACCTGCAAGTCTCGATGAAGGGCCCCGGCGACTATGTCAGCCAGGCCGACCGCAAGGCCGAGGACATCGTTTTCGCCGAACTGTCCAAGGCACGGCCCGGCTATTCCTTCCTGATGGAGGAGCGCGGCGTGGTCGAAGGCGACGACGGCCAGCATCGCTGGATCGTCGACCCGCTCGACGGCACCACCAATTTCCTGCACGGCATTCCGCTCTTTGCCGTTTCGATCGCGCTGGAGCGCCAGGGCCAGATCGTCGCCGGCGTCATCTACAATCCGGCGATGGACGAACTCTACACCTGCGAACGCGGCGGCGGCGCCTTCATGAACGACCGCCGCTTGCGCGTCGCCGGCCGCATCAAGCTGGTCGACACGGTCATCGGCTGCGGCATGCCGCATCTCGGCCGCGGCCACCACGGCAATTTCCTCGTCGAGCTGCGCAACGTCATGGCCGAGGTTTCCGGCGTCCGCCGCCTCGGCTCCGCCTCGCTCGATCTCGCCTATGTCGCTGCCGGCCGCATGGATGGCTTCTGGGAAACCGGCCTGTCTGCCTGGGATATCGCCGCCGGGCTGCTTTTGATCCGCGAGGCGGGCGGCTTCGTCTCCGACATGGATGGCGGCCAGGACATGCTCGACAACGGTTCGGTCGTCGCCGGCAACGAGATCATCCAGCGCGCTTTGCTCAAGGTCGTGAAGAAGCCGCTCTCCTCTCGTTGACAGGCAAGCCGCGCCGACAAACCGCCGCGCTGATGCGCCGCAGTCGCAAAACCGCAACGGAAGCTTGAAATACTGCCCGGCGAGCGCCCAGATTGGAGGGCGCGGCGCAGGAACCCGGCTTAGTGAGAGACAACGAACCCTACCCCGATATCCCGTTCATCGGACGCTGGCACTATTCGCGTGCCGAGATGATCGCTGACGGTATCGTCCACGCGGTCGGCATCGTGCTGGCGATATCGGCCGGTTCCGCGCTGCTGGCGCTGGCGGCGTTTCGTGTCGGACCCGGCGAATACATCGCCGCCGCCTTCTACGTGGTTTCGCTGCTCACCGTGCTCTCGGTGTCGATGACCTACAATCTGTGGCCGGTCTCGTCGCCGGCAAAATGGGTGTTGCGGCGTTTCGACCACGCCGCGATCTATCTGCTGATCGCCGCGACCTATACGCCTTTCCTGGCGCAGCTCGAAGGCTCGCCGCTGGCGCGCTGGATGATCGTGCTGGTCTGGACCGCGGCAGCGCTGGGCATTGCCGTCAAGGTGTTCTTTCCCGGCCGTTTCGACCGGCTGGCGATCGGCTTCTATCTCGCCATTGGCTGGAGCGGCATCATCCTGGTCAAGCCGCTTGTCCAGACGCTACCGACGACATCGATAGCGCTGATCGTTGCCGGCGGCATCGTCTACTCCTGCGGCGTCATCTTCTTCGCCTGGAAGGGGCTGCGCTTCCACAATGCGCTGTGGCACGGTTTCGTCGTCACCGGCGCCAGCCTGCATCTGGCCGCCATGGTCGACTGTCTGGTCATCAATCGCCTCTGACACTATCGACGCGGCAATATTGCCAAGCGCCATTCAATTTGGTCACAATTCCGTTTAGAGTCGCGGTTTACGTGATCGGCGGCGGCATCGGAAACGGGGCACGGATGGCTTTTCTCAGATCCTTCGGCATGGGCAGACGTTCTGATGTCCTGATCTACGACCCGCATAAATTATCGAGCCCGCAGGTCTTTCTGCTGACCATGGTGATCTTCCTGGTCATCGTCGCCTTCATCGCCGCCATCCTCACCCGACAGATCTCAACCGCCTTTGGCAGCAATCCCGGCCTCAATGGCCTGATCGTCGGCGTGCTGGTGGTCGGCATCCTTTTGGCCTTCGCCCAGGTTGGGCGACTGTTTCGCGAAGTGCGCTGGGTCAACTCCTTCCGTGCCGGCTCGGAGACGACCGAACCGGTGCTGCTGGCGCCGATGAAGGCGATGATCGGCCGTTCCTCGGCGATGGCCTTCTCGACCAGTTCGATGCGCACCATGCTCGATTCCATCGCCACGCGCCTCGACGAAAGCCGCGACACCTCGCGCTATCTCGTCGGCCTGCTGGTGTTCCTCGGCCTGCTCGGCACCTTCTGGGGACTGTTGAACACCATCGGCTCGATCCGCGAAACCATCGAATCGCTCGATCCCGGCACCGGTGACGCCGCCGCGGTGCTCGATTCCCTGAAGCAGGGGCTTTCGGCGCCGCTGGCCGGCATGGGCACCGCCTTCTCGTCCTCGCTGTTCGGCCTCTCCGGCTCGCTGGTGCTCGGCTTCCTCGACCTGCAGGCCGGCCGCGCCCAGACGCGCTTCTACACCGAACTGGAAAACTGGCTTTCCTCGGTCACCGACCTGTCGTCGGACATCGTCGTCGCCGACCCGGCCAAAACCGAATCCTCCGACGAGATCCGGGTGCTGTCGGAACGGCTGCGCTCGATGCAGGAGAATGGCGGCGGCTCCAACCCGCGCGTCGCCACCGCCATGGCCAATCTCGCCGACGGCATTTCCGGCCTGGTCAAGAATATGCGCTCGGAACAGCAGATCATGCGCGACTGGGTCGAGGCCCAGTCCGACGAGCAGAAGGCGATGCGCAACACGCTGGAAAAGATCGCCGATGCCCTGAAGAAGCCCGGAGTGCACTGAAGTGGCGCTCGCCAGGGGCCGGCGCACCGATCGCCGCATCGACTACTGGCCGGGCTTCGTCGACGCGCTGTCGACGCTGCTTTTGGCGATCATGTTTCTGCTCACGGTCTTCGTGCTGGCGCAGTTCCTGCTGGGACGCGAAATCTCCGGCAAGGATACGGCGCTCTCGCGCCTCAACTCGCAGATCAACGAACTGACCCAACTGCTGGCGCTGGAGCGCTCGACGGCGCAGGACAAGGATGATTCCCTGGCCAATCTGCAGGCGTCGCTGTCGGCCGCGCAAGCGGAAAAGAGCCGGCTCGAACGATTGCTGGCGCAAGGTGCCGGTGCCGGCGACGCCGCCAATCAGCGTGCAGCGGCGCTCGGCGGCGAACTCGACAGCCAGCGCCAGATCAGCCAGCAGGCGCTGAGCCAGGTCGAGATACTCAACCAGCAGATCGCGGCGCTGCGCAAGCAGATCGGCGCGCTCGAGGATGCGCTCAACGTCTCCGAAATCCGCGACCGCGATTCCAACACCAAGATCGCCGATCTCGGCCGCCGCCTCAACGTCGCGCTGGCGCAGCGCGTGCAGGAGTTGAACCGCTACCGCTCCGACTTCTTCGGCCGTTTGCGCGAAATCCTCGCCGACCGCGAGAACATCCGCATCGTCGGCGACCGCTTCGTCTTCCAGTCGGAAGTGCTGTTCCCAACGGGCTCCGAGGTGATCAACGATGCCGGCAAGGTCGAGATGAAGAAACTCGCCGACGCCATCATCGAGTTGCAGAAGGAAATCCCGCCCGAGATCAACTGGGTGCTGCGCGTCGACGGCCATACCGACAACAAGCCGCTCTCCGGCACCGGCCGCTACCGCGACAATTGGGAACTGTCGACGGCGCGTTCGACCTCGGTGGTGAAATTTCTGATCGAGAACGGCGTGCCGGCCAACCGCCTGGTCGCGGCAGGCTTCGGTGAGTTCCAGCCGCTCGATCCCGCCGACACCGAAGAGGCGCGCAACAAGAACCGCCGTATTGAACTGAAGCTCACCGAACGTTGATCGAAAATCACGCGAACTTGTTCGCCGGTTCAACCCTAGGGCGCAGATGGAGGCGGGCAAGGCCTGAAAAGATTATCTTTTTTTAATTACACATTGTCGCAGGGCGGTCCTAGCCTGCCGCCCGGGCCGAGAACCGCCGGCGATGAATCCCCCCTCATCGCGACGCGACGGAACCGGACGGCCCAAGGCTGGAAGGCAGGCGGACAACCGCCGCCTCCCTCTACAAGAGGAGACGCGTGATGCGCTCTTTCACTCCCAAGACCTCGCTTAGAACTGCAACACTCACGGCGCTCCTCATCGCCGTTCCGCTTGCCGGCGCCTATGCCGCGGGCCATCACAAGGGCGCTCTCGACGCGACCGATCCAACCGATATGACTGGCCCGCGTGTCGAGGCGCTTATCCAACAGGTGCAGGGCGTCCGGCAGGGCATCGTGGACGCAAGACAGGCCAACAACATCACCCCGGCTGTGGCGGAACGCCTGGAAATGCGCACGGCCCACATCAGTCAGGCGGCAGAGAAAGTCGCCGCCTCCGATCACGGCAGGATACCGGCCGCGCAATACCATGATCTGCTGCGCCGTCTCGACAATGTCGACCAGCGGCTGATGATCGACACCGGCAGCGGCTTCATGATCGGCGACGGCGCCGACGGCGGCAATTACCCGAACGGCTGAGGCCATAGCGCCCGAAACGGTCCAAGAGGAAGGAACCGCCTGGCGCCTTCGAGAGCGATCCCGCGGGCGTCCTTTTTACCAGCCGAGCAATACCGCGATCAGGGCGATCACCGCCGGCACGGTCTGGATGAACAGGATCTTGCGCCCGACCGTTGCCGCGCCATAGAGGCCGGCAATGGCCACGCAAGCCAGAAAGAAGACCTTGACCTGGAACCCGGCCGCACCAAGGTATAGCCCCCAGATCAACCCGGCGGCGAGGAACCCGTTATAAAGTCCCTGATTGGCCGCGAGCACTTTCGAGGCACTGGCGAATTCCGGGGTCAGGTTGAAAGCCTTGTGCCCGCGCGGCGTGTCCCACAGCACCATCTCCAGATAGACGATGTAGGCATGGATCAAGGCCACCAGCCCGACCAGGATGTTGCCGATCATTTTTTCCCCCTTGATGTGTTGCCGGCAGCATTTCATGCGCGGCCTCGCCTGCGCAAGGTGCATTTGCCGGACGGCATCCGAGGGTTGCCAACGCTTTTGCGTTGGTGTCTTTTCGCGCCGTCCCAATCACGGAAGTCGCCATGTCCTTTCAGAAACTCGACGACCTCGGTCACAAGCTCGAAGCGCTCGAGCATGCGCTGGCCATCCTCGGTGCCGATGAGGCCACGCACATGGCCGTCGGCGGCGGCGAGAAGCGTGCCGAGGCGATGTCGGCACTGGCCGGCATGTATCACACCAGGGCAACGGCGCCCGAGATAGCAGACTGGATCGCCGCGGCCGAACAGGAAGCGCTGGGGGAGGAGCAGCGCGCCGCCGTCTCGGAACTGCGGCGGCAATACACCAACCTGACCTGCCTGCCGGTCGAATTCGTCGAACGCCAGACGACCGCGCGCATGCGTTGCGAGCAGCTGTGGCGCGGCCTGCGCGCCAAGAACGACTGGGCAGGCTTCCAGCCGGCGCTGGAAGGCGTCGTGGCGCTGGTGCGCGAGGAGGCGGCGCTGCGTGCCGATGTGCTCGGCCTGGCCCCCTATGACGCGCTGATGGAGCAGTACGACCCCGGCAACCGCACCGCCGACATCACGCCTGTGTTCAGCGACCTGAAGGCTTTTCTGAAAAGTTTCGTGCCGGAGGCGCTGGCGATCCAGGACGCACGGCAGCGCAAGCGCCCGCTGAAGCCGCTTTCGGGCACCTATGCGATCGATCGGCAGCGCGAGCTCGGCCTTGCCATGATGACGGCAGTCGGCTTCGACCTGACGCATGGGTCGCTGTCGGTGTCGCACCACCCTTTCTGCGGCGGCGTGCCGAGCGACGTGCGTATCACCACCCGCTACAAGACGTCCGACTTCCTGTCGGCGCTGATGGGCGTGCTGCACGAGACCGGCCATGCGCTCTACGAACAGAACCTGCCCAAGGCATGGTCGCACTGGCCGCTCGGCAAAGCGCGCGGCATGGCCGTGCATGAAAGCCAGAGCCTGTTCGTCGAGAAGCAGCTAGGCCGCAACCCGGCCTTCTGGCGCTGGGCGCTGCCAGTGGTTGAAAAGCATCTCGGCGAAGCCTGGTCGCTCGACGACATCCTGCCGCACGTGCATCGCGTCGGACGCGGCCTGATCCGGGTCGATGCCGACGAGGTGACCTATCCCCTGCATGTCATCCTGCGCTACGAACTGGAACAGGAACTCGTCTCGGGCCGGCTGGAGGTGGCCGATCTGCCCGAAGCCTGGGACGCCAAGATGCGCGACTACCTCGGCCTTTCCACCATCGACAACCCAGCCGACGGGCCAATGCAGGACGTGCATTGGCCCGGGGCAGCTTTCGGCTACTTCCCCTCCTACACGCTGGGCGCGATGATGGCAGCACAGCAATGGGCGGCGCTGACGCGGGAGCATCCTGCCGCCGACGAGGATCTCGCCAAAGGCAATTTCGAGGCGATCAACGACTGGCGCCGCCAAAAAATCTGGTCACAGGGGTCACGCTGGTCGACGCCGGACCTGCTCGAACGCGCCACAGGCGAAAAGCTCAACGCCACCTATTTCGTGAACCATCTGAAACAGCGCTATGGAGCCGCATAGCGGCTGTCGCCACAGCGCCAGATCTGCCTATTCCGCCGCGCCCCTGAAAGCACTGGCGCCGGTTTCGAACTGCAGCTTGGCCAGCCGTGCATAGATGCCGCCCTTGGCGACAAGGCTTTGATGCGTGCCTTCCTCGACGATCGAGCCCCCATCCATGACCAGGATCCTGTCGGCCTTCAGCACCGTTGCCAGGCGGTGGGCGATGACGATCGTGGTGCGGCCCTGCATCAGCCGTTCCAATGCCGTCTGCACCAGCGTTTCGCTTTCGGCGTCGAGTGCCGAGGTGGCCTCGTCGAGCAACAGGATCGGCGCGTCGCGCAAGATGGCACGGGCGATCGCAACCCGCTGGCGCTGACCGCCTGACAGCGTCACGCCGCGCTCGCCGACTTGGCTGTCATAGCCTTTTTCCAGCTTGAGGATGAATTCATCGGCAAGTGCATCCTTCGCCGCCGTCTCGATTTCGGTCTTGCTGGCTCCCGGCCGGCCGAAACCGATATTGTCACGCGCGCTTGCCGCGAAAATGGTGACGTCCTGCGGCACGATGGCGATGCGCTGGCGGACCGAAACGGGATCGGCCTCGCGCACATCGACGCCGTCGATCAGGATCTTGCCTGTTTCGGGATCGTAAAAACGCAGGATCAGCGAAAACACCGTGCTCTTGCCGGCCCCTGACGGCCCGACGATCGCCACCGTCTCGCCCGGCATGACCTGAAAGCTTAAGCCGTGCACGGCGGCGCGGTCGGGCCTTGCCGGGTAGGAGAAGGAGATATTGTCGAAGACGATCGCGCCCTTGGCGACGGCCGGCAGCGGCTTCGGATCGGCGGGAGCCTGGATCGCCGGCTTCTCGGCCAGGATCTCGGTCAGCCGTTCGGCAGCACCCGCCGCTTGCGCAAGCTCGCCCCACACTTCCGACAGCGCGCCCAGCGCGCCGGCGGCGAACACCGAATAGAGCAGGAACTGGCCGAGCGTGCCTGGCGATATCGAGCCTTCGAGCACGTCGCGCGAGCCGAACCACAGCACCGCCACGACGGACGAGAAGATGGTGAAAATGGCGAAGAAGGTTAAGAAGGAGCGCGCGAAGATCGAGGAGCGTGCGGCCTCGAAAGCAGCTTCCACTGCAGCCGAGAAATGCCCGGTGACCAGCTTCTCATTGGTGAAGGCCTGCAGCGTGCGCACCGCGCCGATCTGCTCGCTGGCATAGGCGGTGGCATCGGCCAGCGTATCCTGCGCCTGACGTGATTTGCGCCGCACCGAACGGCCGAAGGCGACCAGCGGCAGCACGATCACGGGTATTGCCGCGATGACCAGGCCGGACAGTTTCGGGCTGGTGATGACCATCATCCCCACCGCGCCAAGGCCGAGGATGACATTGCGCAGCGCCACCGAGGCCGTCGCTCCGACCGCCGACTTGACCTGCGTCGTGTCGGCGGCAAGCCGCGACACGATCTCGCCCGACTGGGCGGTGTCGAAGAAGGCAGGCGACAGCGTCGTCACATGGGCAAACACATCGCGCCTGATATCGGCGACGACGCGCTCGCCCAGCGTGATGACGAAATAGTAGCGGCCGGCCGATGCTGCCGCCAGCAGGGCGGCCATAGCCACCAGCGCTGCGAAATATTCGGCAATGAAGGTCGTGCTGGACGACGAGAAGCCATGATCGATCATGCGACGCACCGCCAGCGGCAGCGCCAGCGTGGTTGCCGCCGCGATAACCAGCGAGATAATGGCGCCGACGACCAGCGTGCGGTAGTGCGTGATGTAGGGGAACAGGCGCTTGAGCGGCTTGAGCGAACGCCGGCGCTCGTCTGCGCTGGTGATTTGCGCCATCCCGATGTTTCCTCCAGCCGTCCTTGGGGTCTGCGCCTCAATATGCGCTTGCCGCGGCCTTGTGATTCAATTCCGGCTGATGTATAGGCTCGCCGACCGTTTTAGAAGCCGTGGCTCCTCAATAGCTGCGGCTTCGAGTTTTAAAAAGGGGCGCATCGACGCAGGCTTATGCCCGTCGGCAGCGCCGGCAAGCCAGGAACCGAACCATGAAGACCGACATCCATCCCGATTACCACACCATCAAGGTCGTCATGACCGACGGCACCGAATACACGACCCGTTCGACCTGGGGCAAGGAAGGCGATACGATGAACCTCGATATCGACCCGACCACCCACCCGGCCTGGACCGGCGGCCAGCAGACCCTGCTCGACCGCGGCGGCCGCCTGTCGAAGTTCAAGAAGCGTTTCGAAGGTTTCGGCATCTAATTGCATGTCGCCCAAAAGTGCCAAGCGGTTTTGGGATAACGACTTGCGTCAAGTAAGAACTTAAGCCAAACGAGCTTTCACAGATCGAAAACCCGCCCTTGTGGCGGGTCTTTTGTTGCGGCGCGGTCCTACTCGGCCAGCAATTCCCTTAACGCCATGCGCTTGTAGGCGGCGACCAGCCTGTCGCCCTCCTGCCGCTCAACCGAGATCGCCAGCCGCATGGCGGCCTCGCCCATCTGCCAGACCAGAAACGCCGTGGTTTCCAGTGTCGCCGGATCGGCTGCCGGCCGCAGCCGTTTCAGCACCGCGCTGAGGAATTCGGCGTTGGCACGGCTGTCGGCGAGTTCGAGCTGGCGCAGCGCCTTGTCAGCCTGCGTGCCCGACCAGATGTCGCGGATCACCGGCTCGGCCAGGAACAGCCGGTAATAGATGTCGACCAACTCTGAAAACGCGGACTGCAGGCGTTCGGCGTCGCTGATACCAGCCAGTGCTGCCGAAATGCAGGATTGGCTTTCGGCGGTGTAGCGCTCGGCCAGCGCCCAGATGATCGCCCGCTTGTCCGGAAAGAACTGGTAGAGCGACCCGATCGACACCCCAGCGCGCTCCGCCACCTCACCCATGCGCATGGCATCGCTGCCTTGCTCGGCGATCAGCGCCGAGGCAGCCGCCAGCATGCGCTCGACCCGCTCGCGGCTGCGCTGCTGGCTCGGCGCCCGACGCGGTGAAGCAGCCTGCTTCTGTGCGGAAACGGGGGTTGCCGCGTCTTCCATACCTG